>CALMRL010000557.1 GCA_937873345.1 uncultured Beijerinckiaceae bacterium
GCCTTGCGCTGCTCGACGCCTTGAAACTGCAGCGGGCCGACCCCGTCGCATCGGGCCGCGACGCGACGGAGCCGGGCGGCGGGACCCATCGCGCGACCGCCCGCGCGCGTCAGCGCATCCTGATCTGCAACGTCTTCTTCGCGCCGCAAAGCTACGGCGGCGCGACGCGGGTCGTCGAGAGCAACGTCGACTATCTCCTCGATCATCACGGTGACGAGTTCGAGATCGCCGTCCTGACGACGGACGAAGGCGCGCCGCCGGGCCATTTCCGCATCGACAGCTACCGGGATCGTCCGGTCTTCAGGATCGGCACCTCCGGCAAGCCCGAGGACGACTGGCGGCCGTTCGACGACGACATCGTCCCGCTCGTCGAGAGCGCGCTCGACCTGTTCCGGCCGGATCTCGTGCACTTCCACTGCATCCAGCGCCTGACCGCCTCGGCCGTCGAACGCGTGCTCGCGCGCGCCATCCCCTACCTCGTCACGGTTCACGATGGCTGGTGGCTTTCGGAACACCAGTTCCTGGTCGACCAGAACCACATGAGCGTCGATGTCGCCGGCTACGATCCCTCCGCCGTGCTCGCGAAGGGCGTGTCGCGCATCGAATCGGTGGAGCGACGCCAGCGCCTGCGCACGCTGCTCGCGCAGGCGGAGGCGACCCTCGCAGTGTCGGAGCCGTTCGCGGCGATCCATCGCGGCGTCGGCCTCTCCAATGTGCGCACCGTCGAGAACGGCCTGCCGCCGCTACCGCCGCCGCTTCCCTCCGCGACGCCCGACGACAGGCTGGTGCTCGGCCACATCGGCGGGCGATCGCCGCAGAAGGGCGCGAAGCTGATCGAGATCGCCCTGACGCAGGGAAATTTCGCGAACCTCGAAGTCCTGATGATCGACGATGCGGTCGAGCACGGCGAATCGGTCGCGCGGCGATGGGGCACTACCCCGGCGACGCTGCGGGCGCGCTTCCCGCAGGCGGCGGTCGCGAGCCTGTTCGCGTCCTTCGACGTTCTGCTGGCGCCCTCCATCTGGCCGGAAAGCTACGGCCTGGTCACGCGCGAGGCCGATTTCTACGGCAAATGGATCGTCGCCTCGCATCTCGGCGGAATCGGCGTCGAGGTCGAGGAGGGTCGCACGGGCTTCAAGGTCGACGTGACGCGGACCGACGACCTCGCCCGCGTCCTTGCAATGATGAACGACGACATACGGCGCTTCAAGCGGCGACCCGCGCGCGCCACGCCGATCCGCAGCGCCGACGACCAGGCGCGCGACCTCGTCGCGATCTATCGCGGCCTGCGGCAGGCAGGGTATGCTCTAGAGCCGAAGACGGGCCTCGCCTCGCCGATCGCCGCGACGGGCAGGCTTTGACCCGCCCGATCTCGAAGCGAGGCCGCCGGCGCGCTCGACGCGCTTCCCGACCGGCCTCGAGGTGAGTTGGACAGGACATTGGCTTCACATCGCTCCCGCTTGGCAGGCCGCTTGATCGCCGCCCTCGATCCGGTCTTCCGACGCCGGGAGGCGGACACCTTCGATTGGAAGGTCTACGTCGACAACCACAGCGATCTCTGGACCCTCGACAGCCCGCGGGCGGCGGCCAGGCACTTCAGGTCGTGCGGCCGCATCGAAGGCCGACCCAGCAACCGCTCCATGCTCGAAGCGCGCATCACCGCGCTCGAATCAGAGCACGGCGCCACCCTGCCCGAGGAGTTCGACTGGAAGCGTTACGTCGCCTCCCATCCCGATCTCAAGGCGATCAACTCGAGCTACGCGGCCGCCGAGCACTACCTCCGGCACGGCCGGGACGAGGGTCGGATCCAGTTCGACTTCGATCCAGAGCTGTACAAGTCGATCTACTTCAAGGACGCGCATCTCTCGCGATCGGCGCTGACCGATCACTATCGGCTCATCGGCCGGGATCGCGGCTTGATCGGGACGGCGAAGCGGCTGGCGCTGAGCGAGGGCTGCAAGAGCTGGCGCTGGATCGAGATGATCGACGTCATCGAGTTCGACCTCCTGAACCAGTCCTGGGCCGGGCGGACGCACAGCAAGCGCGACGCGGTCAGGGCGATGCTCAAGGAGGGCATCCGCCGCCTCGCACCGCTGTCCTTCGCGCAGGGGTTCGATCCCGCCTACTATCGCGAAGCCAATCCCGCTCTAGCGGCTCTCGACGACGAGGCGCTGTACCGGCACTGGCTGTTCGACGAGCTGGAGGAGGACCGGCCGGGGTGCCCGGCGAGCCATTTCGCCCAGTCCGGCCTGACCTTGAGCGAGTATCCCCGAGGCTTCGACTGGCGGCGCTACGCCGAGCTTGGCCGCATCCGTCAGCCCAACCGATGGATGGCCCTCGATCTCCTCCTGCTCGATCTCGCCAAGCCTGTCCCCAAAGTCGCGCTCGACCTGATCCCGACGCGGCAGGACGAAGGAGTAGAGTTCCTCACCACCCTCGCGGCGGCCGTCGCGGCGAAGAATCCTTCGCGTGCGGACGAACTCTACGGCCTTGCCGCGCGGCGCGGCCGGCTGTCGCCGGAACACGTCGAAGCGTGGGGCCATGTTCTCATGCATCTCGAACGCTGGGCGCAGGCGGCCTCCTGCTTCCAGCACGTCGTCGGCCAAGGCGCGGCGCAGGCGGTGACTGTGGCATCGGCGGCGCAAGCCCTTATCCGCTGCGAGGAGCCGAAGGCCGCGCTGCTGCTGCTCTCGTCGCCGCTGTATCACGCCGGCGGCGACTTTCGGGTGCGGGATGCCGTCGAGACGGCGATCGACCTCGATTTCAAGCAGAGCTGGATCACGGCCGGGGCGCTCTATCGCGAGGGCGAGCGCCGGCAGGCGGACGAGTTCCTCGCCTCGACGGTGGACGGTCTCGCCGCATCCTGGCAGAGCCTCGACCCGATCGGCACCGCGATCCCGGCCGAAGAGAGCGCCCGCGTCGTGATGCTCGCCAACGTCGACCTCGCTCAGTGCACCCACTACAGGGTCGATCAGAAGAAGGAGGTCTTCGAGCGGGCCGGCATCGAGCTGCAGGTCTTTCCGCAAGCCGAGGTTTCCGCCTTCCTCGACGCCCTGCCCGGAGCGAGGGCCGCCCTCTTCTACCGACTTCCCGCCGTGCCGATGAACATCCGGGCCATCCTCTACGCGCGGGCTCTCGGGGTGCCGACGATCTACGACATCGACGACCTGATCTTCGACGGGGCGCACTATCCCGAGCCCATCGAGACCTACGGGGGACTCGTCGAGCCGAGCTTCTATGCCATGCTGCAGATGGGCGTGCCCCTGTTCCGCGGCGCGATGGCCCTCTGCGACGTGGCGCTGGCCTCGACGACGGAACTCGCCGATTACATGCGACCCGTGGTGCGATCGGGACGAGCCCATGTCCTGCCGAACGGCCTCGACAGCCTGAACGAGCCGTTCTGCGGACTCTCCGTCCCGAGAGTGCGGCGGAACGGTGAGACCGTCCTGTTCTACGGATCGGGGACGAAGGCGCACAACAGCGACTTCCTCGATCTCGTCGGCATGCCCCTTCTTGAAGCGATGCGCGAGGATCTCTCGATCAGGCTCGTCGTGATGGGTTATCTCGCGCTCGACGAGCGCTTCGATGAGGTTCGCAGCCAGATCACCTTCCTCGACTGGTCGAAGGACCTCCAATCCTACTGGTCGGTGCTGCAGGAGGCCGACATCAACCTCGCCGTGCTGGCGCCGGCGCCAACCACCGACTGCAAGAGCGAGATCAAGTGGCTCGAGGCGGCGGCGTTAAGCGTGCCCTCGATCGTCTCCGCCACCCACCGCTACCGGGAGGTGCTGGAGCACGACGTCGACTGCCTGATCGCGAGCGATGTCGCGGCATGGCGCGTGAACCTGCGCCGGCTCATCGGCGACAAGGCGCTGCGCGATCGCTTGGCGGCGGCGGCGAAGCGGAAGGCGACGGCGCTCTATTCGATCGACAGCAACGCCGAGCGCCTGCGACGCATCCTCGACGATGTCGCGCCTCTCCGCGCGCCTACCGCCGAGGCTTCGGCCGCGCCGAGGAAGAAGAGGGTCCTGCTTGTCAACATCTTCTTCCCCCCTCAGACCGTCGGCGGCTCGACGCGCGTCGTCATGGACAACGTCGACCACTTCCTGCGCTCCGAGATCGCGCAACGCTACGAGTTCGCGGTGGTCACCTGCGACGATGGCAATCCGACCCCGTTCAACCTGCGCGTCGACGACTACAAGGGCGTGCCGGTGTTCCGCATCAGCACGCCCTTCGGGTCGCGCACGGATTGGGACTATGAAAACGAGAGGCTGCGGGCGTTCTTCAGCAGGGTCTTCGACATCTACCGCCCCGATCTCCTGCACGTGCATTCGATCCAGCGCTTCACCCTTGCGGTCCTGGAGGAGGGTCTGGCGCGCGGCATCCCATACATCAACACGGTCCACGACGGCTGGTGGGTGTCGGACTACACCTTCCTGACCGACGAGCAGGGCCGCTCGCGGGCCCCGGAGGAGGACATGCCGCTCGATCCTCCACACGGCGCGACGTACGGGGAAGCGCTGGAGCGTCGTCGGCGCCTGCGCCTGATGCTGAACGCATCGCAGCGCATCCTGGTGGTATCCGACGCCTTCACGCGCCTGATGCGGCAGGCGGGCTACGAGCGCGCCATTTGCGTGCCCAACGGCGTCCCCCCGATGAAAAGCGTCGCTCGGACACGGTCGCGGAGCGGCAAGGTCAGGATCGCGCAGATCAGCGGCTTCACCCATCACAAGGGGTTCCACTACGTCCAAGCCGCCTTCAAGACCGGCAACTTCCCCAATATCGAGCTGACGCTGCTGGAGCACCAGCGCTTCGGGGGGCGGGTCGACCGGACGAAGTGGGGCGGCACCGACGTGCGGATCGTCGGCAAGACGCGCTTGGAAGACATGCACGTGTTCTACGTCGAGCAGGACGTCTTGATCATCCCGGCGATGGGGCCGGAGAGCTTCGGCCTCGTCTCGCGCGAGGCGACGGCCGCCGGCCTCTGGGTGATCGCCTCCGATCGGGGCGCGATCGGCGAGGGCATCGAGCACGGCGTCAACGGCTGGGTCATCCCCGTCGAGACGCTGCAACCGCTCGTGTCGGTCCTTCGGGAGATCGATGCCGATCCCGCGCGCTTCATAGCATCACCGCCGCCCTCGACGGCGCCGCGTCGCCTCGCCGCCGACCAGGCCTTCGAGGTCGCCGCGATCTACGACGAGGTGCTCAAGAACCCGCAGCCCGTTCGCGACGTGCCGTATTTCATGCGCATCGCCGACGAGAAGCGCGCCCGCGCGATCCGCCGTGAGATCGAAGACGCGACGAAGGCGCTGCGCGAGGTCGAGGGATAGGCGGCCGCGCTGCCCGCACTTCCGCCGTGTTGGTCTGGAATGGCAGATCGACGGGCGATACGACCGTCTTCCGCAAAGGCCAAGTTGATGCAGCTAGGGAAAGGGCACGGGGTCGCGTTGCTGATCGCGTTCGCCGCGGCGATCTCGTTCGCGGTTCCTTCGGCGCGCGCGCAGGACATCGGCTTCGGCCTCGGCGATCCCTATCGGTACTACGCCGATCCCGGCAACGGCGGTGGATCGGCCTATGCACCCTTCTTCGATCCCTATCGCGGCAATCGCATCGTGCGCGGCGCCTATCCCGACGCCGTCTACGACGGCCGCGGCTACCACTACGGCAAGTCGGCGCCGCCATCGGTGGCGGTCGATCCGCGCAGCTACGATCCCGACGCCCTTCGCTCGGACAAGGCCGGCGCCGGCGGCGACAGGTACCGGTTGCGCGACGGCGAGGACACGACCACGCGGGTCGAGGTCGACGATCCCACGCACCAGCCGCCCGGCACGATCGTCGTGGATACGTCGGGCCGGCATCTTTACCTCGTCGAGCGCGGCGGTCGCGCTCTGCGCTACGGCATCGGCGTCGGTCGCCAGGGCTTCGCCTGGCACGGGACCGCCAAGATCGGGCGCAAGGCGGAATGGCCGAGTTGGAGGCCTCCAAGCGAGATGCTCGGGCGCCGCCCCGACCTTCCGCTCCGCGTGGAAGGCGGTCGCGACAATCCGCTCGGCGCGCGCGCGCTGTATCTCTACCGGGACGGTCGCGACACCATGTTCCGCATCCACGGCACCAACGAGGCGGATACGATCAGCCAGGCCGTCTCCTCTGGCTGCGTCCGCATGATGAACGCTGACGTGGTCGACCTTTACGATCGCGTGTCGGTCGGGACCACCGTCCGCGTCTCGCGCGGTTCGGACCAGGACATGGTGGCTGGACGGCGATAGGGTCTCGGAGGACGCTGCTGCGCTTCCGGTCCTGATGGCTTAATGATCGAGGGAGGTTCGAGGCCAGAGGGCGATCGCTCGGTGATCGGAGGCAAGTCCGGCGAAGGCCGGCGCCGAGAATCTCGTCCGACATTTGCCATGCCGGCATTGGAAGCAGCGTCGAGAAGCGAGGTCGGCCTACCTTATGGCCTGCCGATGATGTCA
Source organism: uncultured Beijerinckiaceae bacterium (assembly GCA_937873345.1). GTDB lineage: Bacteria > Pseudomonadota > Alphaproteobacteria > Rhizobiales > Beijerinckiaceae > RH-AL1. Next base: position 6,471 of record CALMRL010000557.1, read on the forward strand.
TCTGATAAGAGTGCAACGCCGGTGAGCGCGAGCCGCCTGTTGTCATCCTCTCTTCGACATCCGCGACGGTGAATGACCGACCAGGAATCTGAAGGCTTCCTTCTGCCAACGCGGGCTCGACGCCGTCGTTCGTCGCATCTCGACGGAACGGCACCCGCCGTGTCCACTCGACGTCTTAGGTCAAAGAGTGTCCATCCTGATCGCCCCGGATATCGTTGAATGGTCCGCCTTCTTAAATTGCGCTTCGGAGCCCGCACGCGCCGCTCGGAGGTCACGTTCTTCGATGCGGATCATTACCTGAGCGAATACAAGGATATCGCCGAAAGCGGCATGGACCCGTTCGCTCATTTCATGCAGCACGGCTGGAAGGAAGGACGAAACCCCTCCGCCGCCTTCGAGACCCTCTACTATCGGGATCGATATCTTGACGGGAGGCCAGTCAATCCGCTGACCCACTACGTCACGGCGGGGATCGACGCGGGATTGCGGACGAAGCCTCGCGACGAGCAGGATTATATCGACGTGCAGATGCCCGTCGTGTTGCCGTTCTTCAACGCGGCGGATTACTTCACGCAGGTCGAAGGCGACGGAACGGACGCCCTTCAGCACTACCTCAGACGCGGCTGGCGCGAGAATGTCGCGATCAGCAGCGAGGTCGATCTTGGCAGTTACGCCGCGCATTTCGACCACATCAAGCGGCTCGGCGTCAGCCCTCTCTACCACTATGCCTCGCAGGAGCGCCTGAACCGATGGCTGGCCGCGGGCGGGGAGGCCGGCGAGGCGACCCATGCGCTACCGTTCGAGATCGCTGGGGATGCGGGACGGGAGCGGAGGCGCATCCGGAAGACGCTCTCGGCAGGCTTCGAGCGCGCGTTCTACCTGTCGCGCTACGACGACGTGCGGGAAGCGGGCCTGGACCCGCTCGACCATTTCATCGATCGCGGCTGGCGCGAGGGACGCCGGCCCAACTCGCTCTTCGACACCGTCTTCTACCTCCAAGAATACGCCGATCGCATCGAAGCCGGGATGAATCCGTACTATCATTACCTGACGGTCGGCCGAGCGAGCGCGCTGAGGCCCAATCCCGTCGGGTTCCACCTCTACCCACGGATGACGGCGCCGCGGGACATCGAATGGAGCAGGGCGGCCCCTGCGGCCGCCCTCGACGGCGTCGATTGCGTGGTCGTCATGCCTGTCTACAAAGGCTACGACGAGACGCTCGCGTCGATCCACGCGATCCTGACGGCGCGGCAGACGCGATCCTTCGCGCTCCTCGTCGTCGACGATCGATCGCCGGACAAGGCACTTTCGGCGAAGCTGGCAGAGCTCGCCGCACGGGGCCTGTTCGCGTTGCGCGTCAACGAGAAGAACCTCGGCTTCGTCAGATCGGTGAATGGCGCGCTTCGGGTCCTGACCGACAGGCTCGTCGTCCTGATCAACACCGACACGATCGTCAGCGGTGACTGGCTGGACCGCATGATGACCCACGCGGAGACCGATCCGACGATCGCCACCGTCACGCCCCTCAGCAACTGGGCGACGATCTGCTCCTATCCGTCCCTCAACGAGAACAACATGATCGAGCCGGAGGTCGGCATCGCCGAACTCGATCGGCTCGCGTCATGGGCCAACAAAGGGCGATCGAGCGAGATACCCACGGGCATCGGCTTCTGCTTCCTGATGAGCGTGGCATCGCGGCAGACCGTGGGCCTCTTCGACGAAGAAGCCTTCGGCATGGGCTACGGCGAGGAGTGCGACTTCTGCCGCAGGGCGGCCAAGGCCGGCTTCCGCAACGTCGCCGCCGAGGACGTCTTCGTCTACCACGTCGGCGAGGTGTCGTTCGGCAAGCCCGTCGCCGGCGTGCGACCCGGCCAGAAGGCGCTCCATGCCAAGCATCCGGATTATCCGGAAACGATCCGCCAGCACCTGATAGCCAATCCGACGGAGACCGGTCGCATCCGTCTCGACCTGATGCGGCTCGCGGCCTTTTCGAAGCGTAAACCGGTCGTCATCGTTCACCATAGCCACACCGGCGGCATTGCCACTTACGTGAAAAACGAAACGCGGCGCTTGGAGGTGGCCGGGGTCGATGTGGTCCTCATCCGCGTCGGTGTGAAAGCTCCTTGGAACATCGAGATCGCGTCGGGAGCGAGCGCCCCTCCCTTCATGCCAAACCTGCGCCCGGTGTCCTTCTACCATTTTCGCGAGCACCTCGCGGACTTCCTGAGCTGGCTACGTCCCCAAGCAATCGACGTTCATTCCTTCGTCGGTTTCGAATGGGATGCGACCGTTCAGCTCATGGCTCTGATCGCGAGCAGCGGTGCGCCCTACCACTACATGCTGCACGACTACTCCGTGGTCTGCCAACGCCACAATCTCGTGCGTGCCGACAACCGCTACTGCGGCCTCGCCGAAGTCGAGCGCTGCCGGGCCTGCATGGCAATGGATCGGTCCTACCCTCACGTGATCGATCCCGCGGTCCTGCGTGCGACCTACGCGCGCTTCCTCGAAGGCGCGGCGCGGGTCCGGGCGCCTTCGCGCGACATCGCCGAGCGTCTGCACCACGTCGGAGCGCGATACGCGATCGACGTCGTGCCGCATGCCGACGAAGCGCTGAGTGTCCCGGCGCTGGTGGCCCGCGCCGATGATGCCGTGATCACGATCGCCACGCTCGGCGCGATCGGCGCGCACAAAGGGTCGCGCATCATCCTGAGCCTGGCGCGCGACGCCAAGGCACGCGACCTGCCGGTCCGCTACCGCATCGTCGGTTACTCCGACATCCCCGACGACTTGGCCACGGTCGGCGTCAAGGAAAGCGGCCGATTCCTGAAGAGCGAGGACGCGATGCAGAGCCTGGCATCAATTGGCCCGCAGTTGGTCTTCCTGCCCTCGATCTGGCCGGAAACCTGGAGCTACACGCTCTCGATGACCATGGCGATGGGCCTGACCCCCGTGGTGTTCGACATCGGCGCGCCCGCAGCACGCCTACGCGAAGCGGGCGTCGGCGTCGTGCTGCCGTACGCTCTGATCGACGATATCGGCGCCTTGAACGACCGTTTGATCGCGCTCGGCGGCGGACATGGCGTCCCGCGCGATCATGATGGTCGCGGGAGCGTGTCGACGCAGCCTCTCACGGGGACTTGATCGCTACGAAGACTGCGGACAAGCACAACCGAGGAACGTCGATTCCAAGCAGTGCTTCGATTGGCCGGATCGAACCCCGATTATCGAAGATAAAAAGGAGGGCGACTCACGCCGACTATCCTTGTTTCGCACTGGCTTTCCTACATCAAAGCGCCGACAGCCTCGCGCCGAAGATCTCATTCGGCGCGAGGCTGTCAGTTTCAGCGTCGCATCGGATTGTCTGAAAACCGCCGACGCGATTTCCGCTCCGATGCTCTAGCGGATGTTGCCGTTGACGCCATTCGGAAAGAAGCCGCCGCTAGAGGCACCCGCCGCGCCGTAAGCGATGTTGAGAACCTGCCGCGGCGTGCGCCCGAATGCGATGCCGTTGGCGTCGGACGTCACCGTGAAAGGGTTCGCCAAGGAGCCGATGCCGATGTCGTCGGCGTTCGGATTGCCCTGGTTTGCCAGGGCCGAGCGGGTTTGAGCGATTGCCGAAGCGTCGTTAGCGATCTGCTGGTTGCCGCCGGGCCCGAACGCCATTGAGAACAGCATCGCGCGGATCGCTCCCGCCTGATAGGCTTCCACGGCGAGGAAGCCGGCGGCCGTCGCGAGAAAGGGGCTTCCCATCAGCAGGGCAGCCGATCCCTTCAAGGCCGTGACGCAGACGTCCTCGAAGACGAAGGCGCCGAGCAGGAAGTTCATGTCGCTGACGTAGGGGCTGAACGTGCCCCCCGGACCGACGATGCCGGCGGCCTGGGCAAGCGAGGAGAAGGCCGTGCCGATGTTGAGCGCGGGGCGCGAGATCGGCGTGATGCCGTTCGCGGAGAGCGCCGCGCGCAGGACCTCGGTATGGCTGCGCTCGTCGATCGCGAGTTCCACCGCCAGCGCCTGGACGACCGGACTCTGGAAGCTATTCTGCGAGCCTCCGGTCACTTGGCCCGGGTTCGGCCCGATGTCGGCGGCCGAGAGGCCCTGCCCGGTGACCGCCGTGAGGTAGAAGGTCGCGCCGAGATACTCGAAGTTTAGCGCGAACTGCACCACGTCCGACGGCGCGATCGACTGGGCGTAGGCCTCGGAGAAGTTGCCTTCGGCGGCGCCGAATACAGCCGCGCCGACGGCGCCGAGGCCCAGGGTCTTGAAGAAGTCGCGCCGGCCGGCCTTGAGGTCGAAGTACGTTTCGTCGATGGCGGCGGCTCCGGTGCTCGGCATGAGGGGTTTGCGCGTTTCGGTGATCATGACCAATCCTTTTGAGCTGATGTCAGCGAATGACGCCGTTCATGCCGTTCGGGAAGAACAGTCCGCCTGCACCGATTCGGCCGGTGTTGCCGTAGACGATGTTGAGGACCTGCGTCGTGTTGCGCGCGAAGGCGACGCCGCCGCTGTTGCCGACGATGATGTGCGGGCTGGACAGCGAGCCGATCCCGGTGTCGTCGACGTTGGGGTTGCCCTGGTTGGCCAGAGCCGACCGCGTCTGCGAAATCGCCGAAGTGATGTTCGAGATCTGCTGATTGGTAGTGGACCCGCCGAATGCCATGTTGAACAGCGTCGTGCGGATGACGCCCGAGTGGTAGGCCTCGACGGCCAGGATGCCGGCAGCCGCGGTCAGGAAGGCGGGATTGGTGAGGAGCGCCGACCCGCCGTTGTAGGCCGTGACGCCGACGTCTTCGAAGATGTAGGAAGCGAGCAGGAAGGTCAGATCGTTGGCCTAGGCGTTGAAGGTCTGGCCCTGCGAGATTACGCCCGCCGCGACGGCGACCTGGGTGAACGCGTCGTTCAAGCCGGTACCGATGTTGAGGTTCGGCATCGGGGCAGCGGAACCGCCGAGGGCCGAGCGCAGGAATTCGACGTGCGTGCGCTCCTGGGTGGCGATCTCGACCGCATAGGACTTGACGATGGGGATCGCGAACGGAACCTGGGCACCGCCCGTCACCGTCCCGGGATTGGGGCCCATGTCGCTCGCCGACAAGCCCTGGCCGGTCACGGCGTTGAGGTAGAAACTGGCCTCGAGATACTCGAGGTTGAGCGCGAAGTTCAGGACGTTCACGTCCGTCATCGACTGCGCGTGGGCCTCGGTGAACGACCCCTCCGCCGCGCCGAAGACCGCCGCTCCGATCGCGCCCGCGCCTAATCCCGTCAGAAAGGTTCGCCGGGCTTCCCGCATGTCCAGCTTAGGAAATGGATTCGGCGGTGAAACCTTTCCGGAGTCGATCTTGATGTCGTCGTCCGCTTCGTAGGTCATTCAGGGCCTCCGTACGGTCACCACGACCGCCCGCGCCCGGCATAATATACACAAACATTTCCGACGCTACAGCAATGTTTAAGATCGAAGCGCTTGTGTTTTCAACGACATCGCCTCAATTGGTAATTTTCTTACATTGGCGGAAGGGGTCCGAATGGTGCGAGAGGCGTCGGAATCGACGCGATGAGAGCATCGCCTACACCCTGCGGATGGCCGCCGATACGATCCTTCCCGGCGCCGCATCCGGCGAATGCCGGAAGGAACGGCCGACGCTCGCCCCGGCGCCTCGGTCCCGCCGGTCAAGCGAGGGAGCCATGCGCTCGAGCCGAGTGCATGAGGCCGCCATTCCGCTCGCCTCACCGCGGGTCGCTCGCCGCCGGGCCAGGTGCGACGGGAATGGGACCCTGCTGCAGGTTGCCGCGGAACATCGCGTACTCGAAGGCGCGGCCACCGCTCGCCGCCCGAAGCGTGGCAGGCATGACCTCGATGGTCCAGGCGCCGATGTGATCGCCGGTGTGCAGCGTCTCGGTGGCGTTGGTATCGCCGCGATGCACGATCGCCGACAGCGAACGCGAGTCTTCGATGATGCCGATCAGGCGCAGCGGCGGCGGCGGCACGGCCACCGGCGGCGGTTCGGCGAGGGGCGCCAGCGCGGCCGGCGGCCGTCGCGAAGGCTCGAACAGCGGCTTTTCGACGAACCCCTTGACCGTCGCCCTGTCGATGGACGCCAGCGGGTTAAGCGAGCGCGCGGGGTCGTCCTGCGCCGATCCATCTCGCGGGAGGACGAGCGCGGACAGCAGCAGCGCGGCGAACGCCAGCGAACGGCGAGCGCTCATCCCGTCCCTTTCCGGAAGAATCCTTCGACCGTCATGTCGACATGCAGGCGTTGCGCCTGTCCATTCCCCGCCGCGGCCTGCGCCCCGACCGGCTTGACCTGCAGCTCGGACACATCGAGCAGCGGCGTCGCGGTTTCCACGGCGTAGAGCAGGTCGCGCAGTCCGCCATTGTCGATCGTGAAGCTGATCTGGATCGAGACGGCGCCTCCCGCCTCCTGCTCGGGCGTGCTGGTGAACTGCGCCTCCTCCAGATGGCCGAAGCTGGCCTCGACGAAGCGGCCGGCGCGTTCCTGCAGCTCGGCGCGCGCCAGGCTCGCGCTTGTGGCGGCCAGGAATAGCGCCGAGGCGTCCTGCGGCCGGGGGCGTCGGCTCTGCCGCTTGGCGACGTCGCGGACGATCTGCGCGGCGGTGGCGTCCTGCCGGACGGCGAATGCGCGCGCGGCGGCGGCCTCGCCCAGGTTGCCGATGGCCCGCGCCAGCAGCAGCAGCGGCAGGCCGCAGAACAGCGCCACCGCGCCGCGGCG
>CALMRL010000558.1 GCA_937873345.1 uncultured Beijerinckiaceae bacterium
CTTAAGCTGTGGCCGTTGAAGCCGCGCAAGGTGGTCGGCATCTGCCAGTTCCCGTCCTTCCGCGCGGCGATGGAGGCGACGCCGCATCTCGTTTCGCTCGATCCCGAGGCGGTGGAGCTGGTCGACCGCACGATGATCGATCTCGGCCGCTCGATCCCGATCTACCGCGCGACGCTCGACAGGATGGTGAGCGGCGAGCCCGAGGCGCTGCTGCTCGTCGAGTTCCACGGCGATGATGACGGGGTCTTGGCCGAGCGCCTCGACGCCCTCGACGAGATGATGGGCGACATCGGCCATCCCCGCGCGGTGGTGCGCGCGATCGACCCTGCCTTCCAGGCGGAGGTCGCCGAGGTGCGCGAGGCCGGCCTCAACATCATGATGTCGATGAAGGGCGACGGCAAACCGATCTCCTTCATCGAGGACTGCGCCGTCGATTTGCCCGACCTCGCCGACTACACCGAGCGGCTGAACGCGGTGTTCGCCCGCCACGGCACCAGCCCGACCTACTACGCCCACGCCTCCGTCGGCTGCCTGCACGTGCGCCCGGTGCTCAACATGAAGCAGGACGCCGACGTGCGCGCGATGCGCCTGATCGCGGAAGACTGCTTCGAGCTGGTCCGCGCGTACAAGGGCAGCCACTCCGGCGAGCACGGCGACGGCATCGTGCGCTCCGAGTTCATCGAGCCGATGTTCGGCAGCCGCATCGCCCGCGCCTTCGAGGCGGTGAAGGACGCCTTCGATCCCTCAAGGCTCCTCAACCCCGGCCGCATCGTCCGCCCGCCGCGGATGGATGACCGCTCGCTGTTCCGCTACGCGCCGCAGTATCGCGCGGTCGATCTCAAGCCGCGGCTCGACTGGGCGGAATGGCCGGGGCCGCAGGGCGGTCTGCTCGGCGCCGTCGAGATGTGCAACAACAACGGCACCTGCCGGACGTTCGACGCCGGCGTGATGTGCCCCTCCTATCGCGTCACCCGCGAGGAGCGGCATCTCACAAGGGGCCGCGCCAACACGCTGCGGCTGGCGCTGACCGGGCAGCTCGGGGGTGATGGCGCCGACGTGCTGGCGTCGGACGACGTCGCGGAGGCGATGAAGCTCTGCGTCTCCTGCAAGGCGTGCCGGCGGGAATGCCCGATGGGCGTCGACATGACCAAGATGAAGATCGAGGCCAGCGCCGCCCGCGCCGCCAAGCACGGCGTCGCCTTGCGCGAGCGGCTGGTGGCCGAGCTGCCGCGCTACGCGCCGCTCGCGGGGCGGGTGGCGCCGCTCAGCAACCTGCGCAACGGCTCTCCCCTGCTGCGCCGGTTGATGGAGCGGCTGGTCGGCGTCTCGGCCTCGCGTCCGCTTCCCGCCTTTCGTCGCGACGCGTTCCGCGACGCCGAGCTGCCGCAAGCCACCGGCGCGGCTGGCGAGGTGATCCTGTTCGCCGACACCTTCAACCGCGCCTCGGCCCGCGCGCGATCGATCATCCCGGCGGCGAGGTAGGTGCGACCG
>CALMRL010000559.1 GCA_937873345.1 uncultured Beijerinckiaceae bacterium
GATCTACATCGTCTTCATCCTCCTGCAGCGCGAAGACCTGCGCAATCGCCTGATCCGCCTCGCCGGCTCGGGCGACTTGCAGCGCACCACGCTGGCCCTGAACGACGCGGCGGGGCGCCTGGCGCGCTACCTGCTGGCGCAGTTGCTGCTCAACACCGGCTTCGGCGCCGTGGTCGGCATCGGGCTCACCGTGATCGGCGTGCCGAGTCCGCTGCTGTGGGGTATCGTCGCCATCTTCATGCGCTTCATTCCCTACATCGGGATCGTCGGCGCGGCGGCGGCGCCGCTCCTGCTCGCCGCCGCTGCCGATCCCGGCTGGGGCGCGGTGATCGAGACGGCGGCATTCTTCGTCGTGATCGAGTTCGTGACGGGGCAGATGATCGAGCCGCTGGTGTTCGGCCACAACACCGGCATCTCGCCGATCGCGGTGGTCGTCTCCGCGACCTTCTGGACTTGGCTGTGGGGGCCGGTCGGGCTGGTGCTGTCGACGCCGCTCACGGTGTGCGTGGTGGTGATCGGCCGCCACGTCAGCCGCCTCGCCTTCCTCGACGTCCTCCTCGGCGACGCGCCGGCCCTGACCGAGATCGAGCTGTTCTACCAGCGCATGCTCGCCGGCGATCCCTCGGAGATTCTCGATCATGCCGACCGTTTTCTCGCCGAGCACGCGCTGCTCGACTACTGCGACGCCGTGGCGATGCCGGCCCTGATGATGGCGCAGGGTGACGTGCGCCGCGGCGCCCTCGACGAGACGCGGCAGGAGCGCATCCGCGACACGATGCGCATCCTGGCGCAGGACCTCGCCGACCGCGAGGATGTCGCCGCGGCAGCCGGCGAGGCGCTCGAAGTCTCGGGTGGCGGATCGGATGGCGGCGGGGGCCGGTCCATCATCGACCCGGCCTGGACCGCCGACGGCAGCGTCCTCTGCTTTGCCGGACGCTCGTCGCTCGATGAGGCGGCGGCGCACCTCCTTGCCGACGTGCTGCACGAGCACGGCATCGGCGTTCGCGTGGAAGCCGCCGAGACTCTCCTACGCGGCCTACCGCCCGGTCGAAACGCGTCCTCGACACGGCTGGCGGTGCTGTCCTTCTTCGATGCCGAGGTCGGCATCGCTCACGCCAGGGTGGCCCTGCGCCGCCTTCGCCGCCGCGTCCCCGGCGTGCCGGTGGTCGCCGCCTTCTGGACGGCCGAGGACCTCCCGCACGACCTCTCCGAGGCGGCACGCTGCGACGCCTGCGTTTCCGACCTGCCGCGCGCCGTTCGCGCCTGCCTGGAACGCGCCGCCGCGCCGCCGGCGGACGAGGCGGCCACAGTGGCGCCAGCCAAGATGGAAGCGGCGCGCTGAAGGCTCGCCGGAAGCGGACCTAACCTCACCATTTTCGCTTGTCGCATCCCCGCAATGCCGCTATATCCGCGCCCTCGGCTGCCAAGCGCCGACCGTCCCTTCCCAAGGGGCCGGACATAAAAAGATCGGGGTCATAGCTCAGTTGGGAGAGCGCTTCAATGGCATTGAAGAGGTCCGCGGTTCGATTCCGCGTGGCTCCACCACTGTATTTTGACCATTTACTTAGACAGCAATAATAGTGGGTCGTGAGATGCGCATTGTCGCTGCGTACCCTGCACTGTAACCACTTGGTTAGACTACAACAATCATCCTGTAAAAAAACGTAGGGTTGCACATAAACGAGAGTGTCTATTGAGTTAGAAAGAATTTATTATTAAGTCTTCCACGTCATTTAAGTATTATCTATTGTAATTGCCTTTATTATTACATTTCGAGTGAACGATTTGTTTTATAAATTTTAGATGGAATGGTCGGAACTTTGCTGCCCGTGACAATCTGGTCGCGAAGTCGACGTTCTGCGACGACGCAAGCAACCACGCGAGCGCCGCGATCTGCGCCGCCACACCCATGCCCCGCATCGGCCGCCCCTCCGCCCCCTATGGGCGTAGCCTCAGCGGTTTGCCCGCACAAGTTGGAAGAACGGCGCGGGCGACGGGATCGCGCCCCGTCGCCACCGCGATTCGCTCACTCGCCGAGGCCGAGGGCGGGGATGGTGTGGCTGCAGGTGTAGGGGTCGATCAGCCCCTCGCGACAGGCGGCGACAAGATTGCCGGCGGGCAGGCCGGTTGCCGGCCGCGGCGGCGCGGCGACCACGTCGCCGGCAACCCTGGGGTAGGGCAGCGCGGTCGAAAGATCCGGCTCGACCGGCT
>CALMRL010000560.1 GCA_937873345.1 uncultured Beijerinckiaceae bacterium
CGGAAGAACTCCGACACGATGCGGGCGACGCCGTAGCCGATGCAGAACAGCGCCGCGACGAGCCCGCCGCGGCGCAGCCCGCCGCGCGCGATCACGATCCATAGCAGGACGAACAGCGCCACGCCCTCCAGCCCCGCCTCGTAGAGCTGCGAAGGGTGGCGGGGCAGGGCGTCGACGCCGGGGAACACCATCGCCCAGGGCACGTCCGTCGGGCGGCCCCAAAGCTCCGGCTTGATGAAGCTGGCGAGCCGGCCGAAGCACAGGCCGATCGGCACCACCGCCGCCACCATGTCGCCGATGCTGTCGAGCGCGAGGCCGTTGCGGCGGGCGAACACCGCCATGGCGAGGATCGTGCCCACCAACCCGCCGTGGAACGACATGCCGCCGTGCCACAGAACGGGGATGTCGAGGGGATGCGCGAGGTAGTGCCCAGGATTGTAGAAGAGCACGTAGCCGAGCCGCCCGCCGCCGATGATGCCCATCGCGACGTAGGCGACGAGGTCGTCGATCGAGGAAACGCTGGCGTGCGCCCTCGTGCCCCACAGCCTGTCGCGGGCGGCGAGGTATCGCGCCCCGGCCCAGCCACCCACCAACCCGCCGATGTAGGCGAGGGCGTACCAGCGGATCGGGAAGGGACCGATCGACACCAGCACGGGGTCGATGCCGGGATAGGCGATGACGAGCATCAGGCTCCTCCTGCGGGCGCGGCCGGTGTGCGCCGCCGGGCGGGCGGCCGTCAAGCCGCTCGGTCAAGCCGCTCCCGGCTCGCCGGGCCAGCGCATCAGTAGGGTGGGAAGGCCCGATGTCGGGTTGCGGCCCTCGGTGGTCACGGCGAAGCCCTGGCCGAGATAGAAGCGCACGGCGCGCGGGTTGTCGCGATTGACCTCTAGCGCGAGGCTCTCGGGGTGACGCACCTTGGCCGCCGCGACGAGCAAGCGGGCGGCGCCTCCGCCCTTGGCGCGCGGGGCGACGGCGAGCTGGTGCAGGATGCCGCCGGCGAGGCCGGCGAAGCCGAACGGCGTGCCGTCCGCCCCGGCCGCGACCAGCACGGTGTGGGCGGGATCGGCGAGGAAGCGCTCGATGAAGGGGCGCCGCCCGGCGAAGTCGATCCGCGGCATCGCCTCGCGCCAGCTGTCGATCCAGAGGTCGGTGAGGACGGGGACGTCGCCGGGCGCCATCGCGCGGATGAAGTGGTGCATCGGCGCATCGCTGCCGGAGACAGGCGACGTCGGGCTGCCCCGTGCCTCACAATTGTCGGACTGACCGCTGATGGCTCGATCCAGGCTACGTCCGCAATCCTACAGCGTTGGGGCGGTCCGGCAAGGTACCGCCGACCCGGCCCGGGTTCCGTGTCCGCATGATCGACGACGACGAGCAGCCCACGGGGCAGCCGCCCGAGGAGCGGTCACCCGAGGAGCGATCACCCGAGGAGCCGTCACTTGGCGCGCCTGCGCCGAGCGAGCCCCCGCGCGCCCGAACC
>CALMRL010000561.1 GCA_937873345.1 uncultured Beijerinckiaceae bacterium
ACCGGGACCAGATCGTGTCGCACTATCTCGCCCTGTCGCGGGAAGACGACGAGGCCAAGGGCATCCGCCTCCCCGATGTGACGATGCTGGTCTGGCCCGAATCAGCCTTCCCCTTCATCCTGACGCGCGATCCCGTGGAACTCGCCCGTATCGGCGCAGCCCTGCCAGGCAACACGACGCTCGTCACCGGAGCCGCTCGCGAGGTCGATCTTCCTGAATCAAATGGCAGGTCTGCGCGTAGCGTATACTACAACGCCATCGAGGTCATTGCGGCTGGCGGAACCTTGCTCGGCAGCTATGACAAGATTCATCTCGTCCCATTTGGAGAATACTTGCCGCTCGATGGGCTATTGCGCCGGCTTGGGCTCCGCAACTTCGTTTCCGTGCCTGGCGGCTTCGAGCACGGAAGGACTCGTGCACCCCTGATGGTCCCGGGCCTGCCCCCTGCCTCACCGCTGATTTGCTACGAGGCGATCTTCACCGGTGAGGTCGGCCTCACCGCCGGCGTTGACATGCGCCCTGCCTACCTCTTCAACATCACGAATGACGGGTGGTTCGGCATCACGAGTGGGCCACCCCAGCATTTCGCGCAGGCGCGGCTGCGCACGATCGAGGAAGGATTGCCGTTGGTCCGCGCGGCGGCCACCGGCACATCGGCCGTGCTCGATGCGCGAGGGCGAAGCCTGGGATCGCTGCCCCTTGGAGCGGAAGGGGTTCTCGATGCCGATCTGCCGAGGCCGGCATCGCCGCCACTCTATACCCGCATCGGCGAGTGGCCCCTTCTGTTCGGTGGCGCGCTCGCACTCGGTTGGCTCGTCGTTTTGCGACGGGTGTTTCCGAGAAAACTAACTTCAAGGACATTGAATCCGTTAAAATCATTGAACTAAGAAGTTGCGCTCTCCGGACCTTCTCATTTGAAGGAGAAATTTCCGCTTGCGGCACACGCCGCGACAATCCGCAGCAAAGGAGTGACGAAGCGTGAAGAAGGCGCCCAATCCGATCGACAAACACGTGGGCAGCCGAGTGCGTATGCGTCGCGTCCTCCTCGGCATGAGCCAGGAGAAGCTGGGCGAGGCCTTGAGCCTGACCTTCCAGCAGGTGCAGAAGTACGAGAAAGGCACCAATCGCATCGGCGCGAGCCGGCTTCAGCAGATCTCGAAGACGTTGGATGTCTCACCCGGCTACTTCTTCGAAGGAGCGCCGGCCTTCGAGGAGCAACTTGGCGCGGCCGGGACGATGGCCGTCGGCGTGGCGGAGACTGGATCCTCCTACGTGGTCGATTTCCTGTCCACGGCGGAAGGCCTGCTGCTCAATCGCGCCTTCGTGCGCATCCGCAATCCCAAGCTGCGGAAACGCGTCATCGATCTCGTCTCGGCGATGGCCGACGACGAAGCCCCGGCTGCCTCGGCCGAGCGGGCCTGATCGTAGCCGTCGGCCTGCCGGAAGGCTAGCGCTCCTCCATTGATCGCCCATCCGCCGAGGTTTCCCCACCGTCGCCGATGCTCTAGATGACGCGCGACGCTGCCCGTCCCGACGGCACCGATCCGATGGGCCTCGGGCATACGGACGGACAGCCTCCTAGGCGGAGAGACTTGTTCGTGCTCGCGACCGATAGGGCCGACCTGAATGCATTGCTCGTCGCGGTCGCCGCGAACGACGGCGACGCCTTTCGTCGTCTTTACGACCTCGCCGCCCCGAAACTCTTGGGCACCATCCTCCGTATGTTGAAGAACCGGCCCGTTGCCGAGGAGGTGCTTCAGGACGTGTTCCTCCGGATCTGGCAGAATGCCCGGAGCTTTTCTCCCCAGGCGGCGCCGGCGGGGGCCTGGATGAATGCGATCGCGCGCAACCGCGCCATCGACGTGCTGCGCCAGGGGCGCTCCGCGCCGCTGGCCGGTGCAACCAGCGTCGATGAGGAGGTCGACTGGTTCGAGCGGATCGCTGAGGATCGCAACCGCGGAGACGACATGATGGACGCCGCAAGCCTCCGCCACTGCCTCGGCTCCATCGATCCGCAGGCGCGCTCCTGCGTGCTGCTCGCCTACTACGAGGGTTATTCCCGCGAGGAGATTGCTCGACGCTACGACCGCCCCGTCAACACCATCAAGACTTGGCTGCACCGCTCCCTCCTGACCCTGCGCACCTGCCTCGAAGGGGATGGGGCATGAGCGATGACTTCGACGACCTCGATGCCTTGGCCGGCGAATACGTGCTCGGCACCCTCGACGTGGTCGAGCGGGTGGCCTTCGCCGCGAGGCTCGACGAGGATCCGGATGCCCGTTCTGCCGTCGCCGCCTGGGAACGCCGCCTCGCCTCTCTCGCCGCCGCCGGCGACGAGGTCGCGCCGAGTGCCGCGACGTGGACGCGCATCGCCGCCAGCCTGCGAGCCGTCGCGGGCGAGGCTGTGGACGCGGCGAAGAGCGCGGCATGGACGCAGAACGGACCGCAACGGGCGATGATCGCCTCGCGCAACCGTTGGCGGGCGGCGGCGGCGGCCTCGACGATGCTGGCCGTCGTCGCCTTGGCGCTCGCCGTCGCCGGATCGCACCTCGACGTGGGGCGCCACCCGATCCTCGTCGCGGCGGTCAATCGCGGCGGCGACAAGCCGGCCCTGATGATCCGCGTCGACCTCGTGACGCGCCGCGTCACCGTCCGCCCGGTCGCGACGACGACACCGTCCGGCCACTCCCTGGAATTATGGGCGGTGAACGCCCCTGCCGCGCCGCGCTCGCTCGGCCTCGTCGGCACCACCCCTGCCGATCTCACGATGCCGGCGGGCGCCGGCGCCGACACAACCTTCGCCGTCTCGGTCGAGCCCGAAGGCGGTTCGAAGACCGGCAAACCGACCGGGCCGGTGGTCTACGCCGGTCAGCTCGTCGAGGATTAGCGCGGCTCCCCACGCCATGCCTGCTGCGCCACTCTTGCAGCTCCGGCCAGGGCGGGCAACACGGGAGGCACCCTTCGCGATCCTGAGAGCCGCCTTGTCCCCTTCGCCCGAACGCGCCGCCGGTAACCTCGTCGAGACCACCGTCGGCGAGTTGTCGGGTGCGCTGAAGCGCACCATCGAGGACCGCTTCGGCCTGGTGAAGGTGCGCGGCGAGGTATCGAACTATCGCGGCCCGCACTCGTCGGGCCACGCCTATTTCTCGCTGAAGGACGAGACGGCGCGCATCGACGCCGTGGTCTGGAAGGGCGCCTTCGCGCGGCTCCGGTTCAAGCCGCAGGAGGGGCTGGAGGTGATCGCCACCGGCAAGGTGACGACCTTCCCCGGCAAGTCGGCCTATCAAATCGTGATCGACCAGCTGGAGCCCGCCGGCGCGGGGGCGTTGATGGCGCTGCTGGAGCAGCGCCGCAAGGCCCTCGCCGCCGAGGGGCTGTTCGACCCCGAGCGACGGCGCCTCCTGCCCTTCCTGCCATGTCGTATCGGCGTCGTGACCTCGCCGACCGGTGCCGTGATTCATGACATCCTGCATCGCCTGGCCGACCGTTTCCCACGCGACGTCGCGGTCTGGCCGGTGAGGGTGCAGGGCGAGACGGCGGCGGCGGAGGTGGCAGCGGCGATCGCCGGCTTCAATGCCCTGCCATCGGCGCCCGCCTCCGGCGAAGGTGCCCTCACGAGACCGGACGTGCTGATCGTCGCCCGCGGCGGCGGTTCGCTGGAGGACCTCTGGGCCTTCAACGAGGAGGCGGTGGTGCGCGCGGCCTCAGCGAGCCTGATCCCGTTGATCTCGGCGATCGGCCACGAGACCGATACGACGCTCCTCGACTTCGTCGCCGACCTGCGCGCCCCGACCCCATCCGGCGCGGCGGAGAAGGCGGTGCCGGTGCGCGCCGACCTGCTGCTGGCGCTTGCCGACGTGGCGCGGCGGCACGA
>CALMRL010000562.1 GCA_937873345.1 uncultured Beijerinckiaceae bacterium
GTTGATGTCGGTCTGCCGGGCGCGGATCACCGCCTCGAGCTTGTGCTTCCAATCCGGCTCGTCGTGGCGGATCCCGAAGGCGATGCGATAGGCGAAGCCTGGCTTGTCGACGTCGCCGAGCATCGGCGTCATCACCAGCGCGCCCTCGGATTTCTTGACGTCGAGACCAGCGAGCGGCCCCCATACCACCGCCGCCTCGATCGCGCCGGACTTGAGGTCGCCGATCATCTGCGCCAGCGGCGAGTCGAAGCGATGGTCGACCAGCAGGGGAAACACCTTGGCCTTGTCCATCAGTCCCTTGGCCAGCATCACGTCGACCGGCGGCGTGGCGGCGAAGACCCCGATGCCGTGGTCCTTGAGCCGCGGATCGTCGAGACTTTGGATATCGGCGAGCGGGCTCTTCGCCGGCGTCACCAGCACGTAGGTCGAGCGATAGTACGGGTTGGTCGACTGCACCACCTCGGAGCCGATGGTGTAGCCCATGATGATGTCGCAAAGGTCGGCGTTCACCGTGTTACGGGCAAAGCCAGGTCCCGAGGGCGCCCAGAGGTAGCGCACCGGCTCGTGCAACTGGTCGGCGACGATGTCGGCGATCTTGTTCTCGAAGCCCTGCCTGTCGCGGTCGGAGAAGGGCAGGTTGGCCGGGTCGGAGCAGACCCGCAGCGCGGTGCGCGAGACGAGGTCGGGCACGACCTGCGCGGTCGCCGGCGCGATCGGGGCAGATACAACGAGGGCGGAAACGAAAGCGACCGCCGAAGCGGTCGCAAAGAGGCGCGGGACGCGGTGCATCAGAAACCGATGCAGGCGGTTTCCTGGGTGCCGTAGATCGCCGGCTTCGGCTGATGCTCGCTGGGGCGCTGGCGGTCGAGAAGACCGAGCGAGCGGGCGCGGATGTAGACGTAGATGTCGTTGATGTAGCACTGGACGTTCTTGTTGTCGCCGAAGGACGGCATCACCAGATTCTCGGAATTGCTGACGTTCTTCTTGCCGGCGGCGACGGTCTGCAGGAACGTGCCGTAGTCGACCGTCTTCAGCGCGTCGACGAGAGAGGGCGCGTAGGACGAGCCGAGCGCGTCGGGGCCGTGGCACTGCAGGCAGTTCGCGCCATAGCGGCGATAGCCGGAGAAGGTGAACCAGTCCATCTCGCCGTTCTTGGCGAAATACGGCGTCGGGTTGCCGTCCTTGTCGAGCCACATGCCATTGGCCTGCATCTCGACGGCCAGATCACCCGAAGGCTTCTCCTCGGCCGCATCGGCCTTCTTCACGACCTTGGTCGGATCCTCGTTGGCGAGCTGCTTCTGCGCATCCTCGGCGGCCTTGTTCTCCGGTGCGGCGGACGAGCCGGTCGGGCTGGCGACCTGGGACTTGGCTGCGGCCTGTTCGCCGGCCTTGCTCGGGTCTTCGGCATAGCCGGGTCGCGCGGCGGCGCCGATCAGGCAGATCGCGATGGCCGTGGAGGCCAGGATCCCGGCTAGGGTGGAACGGTGCGCCACTGTGCATTTCCTCAAGTGTTTTGGGACTTTGTTTCGGGGACTTGACCGCCCCGTTATTTGACTAAGCCTACCATGGGAAAAGGCCAGCGCGCTAGCGAGCGCGCTGGCCTTCCTTGCTCGATCTATCGCGTCAAAAAGACACTTACTGGTTCGGCAGCGAGAACACCGTCAGGGTGCCGCCGAGAGCGGTGTAGTTGTTGAGCGCCGCGTAGCCACCCACTGCGCCGAGACCGGCGTTCGGGTCGGTCAGGCCGGCCGCGAGACCGATGCCGGCCCAGCCGCCGACGCCCGAGTACACCGCAACGAACTGCTTGCCCTTATGCACGTAGGTCATGACGTTGCCGATGATGCCCGACGGCGTCTTGAACTTGTAGAGCAGCTTGCCGGAGTGCGCGTCGACCGCCTTCAGGTAGCCTTCCAGCGTGCCGTAGAACACCACGTCGCCAGCCGTGGCGAGAGCGCCGCCCCAAGCCGAGAACTGCTCCGGGTCCGACCACGCGATCTTACCCTTGGTAGCGTCCCAGGCGATGAAGTTGCCCATGCCGCCATGGCTGTTCGGCGCGGGGTACATCGAGAGGGTGGCGCCGACGTAGGGCTGGCCGGGGGTGTAGCTCACCTTGAAGGGCTCGTAATCCATGCAGACGTGGTTGGTCGGCACGTAGAACAGGCCGGTCTTGGGCGAGAAGGCCGAGGGCTGCTCGTCCTTGGAGCCGAGGGCCGCCGGGCAGATGCCCTTCGAGTTGTTGTCCTCGCCGTTGTGCTCGGTCGAGTACTTGGCGACGACGTGGGGACGACCGTAGTCCGCCTTGCTCTTGTCCATCTGGACGTAGTCGGACCAGTTCACCGCCGGGTCGAAGTGCTGGGCGACGAGCAGTTCGCCGTCCGTGCGGTCGAGCGTGTAGCCGTAGCCGTTACGATCGAAGTGCACGAGCAGCTTGCGCTCCTTGCCGTCGACCTTCTGGTCGACGAGGGGCACCTCGTTGATGCCGTCATAGTCCCACTCGTCGTGGGGGGTCATCTGGTAGACCCACTTGGCCATGCCGGTGTCGGGGTTGCGGGCCCACAGGGTCATCGACCACTTGTTGTCACCCGGGCGCTGCTTCGGGTTCCAGGTCGAGGGATTGCCCGAGCCGTAGTAGAACAGGTTCAGCTGCGGGTCGTAGGAGAACCAGCCCCAGGTGCAACCGCCGCCGGTCTTCCACTGGTCGCCTTCCCAGGTCTTCAGCGAGGAGTCCTTGCCGATCGGCTTGCCGAGCGAGGTGGTCTTCTCGGGGTCGACCAGGAGCTCGTTGTCCGGGCCTTCGGAGAAGGCGCGCCACACGCGCTTGCCGGTGTTCTCGTCGTAGGCGGTGACGTGGCACTGCACGCCGAACTCGCCGCCGGAGATGCCGACGATGATCTTGCCGTTGACCGGCAGAACGGTGGCGGTGTTGGTAGCGCCCTTCTTGGGATCGCCGTTGGCGACCTTCCACAGCTCCTGGCCGGTCTTCGCGTCGAGCGCGACGACGTTGGTGTCGGCCTGGTGCAGGAAAACCTTGCCGTTGTCATAGGCGAGGCCGCGGTTGACGGTGTCGCAGCACATCACCGGGATGACTTCCGGATCCTGCTTCGGCGTGTACTTCCAGATGATCCTGCCCTCGTTGTTCAGGTCGAGAGCGTAGACGATGTTCGGGAAGGGGGTGTGGACGTACATCACGTCGCCGATGACCAGCGGCGAGCCCTCGTGGCCGCGAAGGACGCCGGTCGAGAAGGTCCAGGCGACCTGGAGGTTCTTGACGTTGTCCTTGGTGATCTGGTCGAGCTTGGAATAGCCGGTGTTGGCGTAGTCGCCACGCTGGGCGACCCAGTCGTTCGGGTTCTGCATCAGCTTGGCAGCCGTGGGACCCGTGACTTCCTTCGGAGCGCCGGCCGCATCATCCGCCATGACGGGAAGCGAGTAGGCCAGCAGACAGGCGGTGGCCGCAGCCAAGCCGATATGCTTCATGTGTTTCCTCCAAAACGCAGCGACGCGGTCACGCCCGATGATCCGGGTTGATGCGGTCGTGCGAAACGATGAGTAGCGCGAAGATCAAGGCCTGCTTCGAGGACCCATATGATTGTTGCAATTACGCAACAGGCAAGACCTTCGTATTGTTCTTGTGGTCGCCGAAGACGGGGGGACACTACCAATCTTTCCCGAGTGCGCAAGCCGTTTCTGAGAAGGCCATAAGAGGGATCCATCCGTCTTTCGACCAGGGATCGGGCCCCTCTTGCTGAGCCATTCTGCTCTTCCGGCAGCGACGTCGCCGCCGGTTCAAAACCTTGCGCGATCCCGGCGCGGCGCTCTTGGCAGCGGCGCCGGAACGATCCGTTGGACCGCTCCCAGCCGAAGCCGGTCCGCTCGAAAACCGGCCGCGAAAAGAAAGAAAGAGTCGTGCGTGGTTCAGGTGCGGCCAGACGCCGCGTATCCTCTCACTCGTCCGCGGCGAGCGGCTCGGCAGGCGTCCGACTGGAGCGGAGCAACTCGTCGCGACGGGCCTCGACCCAGGCGGCGCTACGCCCGCTACGCGGCTCGTCCAGCCGCAGCGTGTCGACCACGCGGGTCGGACGGGGACCGAGCAGGAGGATGGTGTCGGAATAGCGCAGCGCCTCCCGGACGTCGTGCGTGACCATCAGCACGCCGACGCGCCGGCGCTCCACCGCGGCGAAGACCACCGTGCGCAGCGCCTCCGCGCCGGTCTCGTCGAGCGACACGAAGGCCTCGTCGAGCACCAGCAGCTCCGGATCGACGGCGAGGGCGCGGGCCAGGGCGACGCGCCGCGCCATGCCGCCCGACAGCTGCAGCGGCCGGTGGCGGCGCCACGTCTCCAGCCCGATCTCGGCCAGCAGGGCATCGAGTGCCGGCGCAGGCATCGCGGGGGCGGCGAGGCTGATGTTCTCCTCCACCGTGCGCCAGGGCAGGAGGCGCGGCTCCTGGAACACCACGCCGAGGCGCAGCGTCTCGGGCGGCGGCGCGATTCTGCCCTCGTAGGCGCGGTCGAGCCCGATGACGATGCGCAGCGCCGTGGTCTTGCCGCAGCCCGACGGTCCGACGAGGCTGGTCACGGCATCGGGTGCGAGGCGGAAGCGCAGGCCCTCGATCACCGGCAGGCGGCCGTTTTTCCCGCGGCCGCGCCCGGCGTCGCTCCGGGGATGGTCCTTGCGGAGGATGTCGACCTCAAGCAGCGGCGGTGCGCCAGCGTCGGGCATAGGTGTCGAGGGGTTGCAGGACGAGGGTCTCGACCATCAGCATGACGAGCGAGAAGGCGACGGAATAGCCGATGATCTCCTTGACCTCGAACAGGCCGAAGTATTTCGCGATCTCGAAGCCGACGCCGCTCGACAGCCCGAACAGCTCGATCACCAGCACGATCTTCCAGACGATGCCGATGCCGGAGCGCGAGGCGGCGATCACGAAGGGCATCGCCTGCGGCAGGTAGAGGTGACGGAAGCGCGCCCACGGCCCGAAGCGGTAGACGTGGGCGACGTCGTCAAGGCCTGGATCGAAGGCGCGCACGCCATCGCGGATGATGACCGTGTTGTTGGGGAACTTCGCCAGCACCACAGCGAGGATCGCCGACGCCTCGGTGGTGCGGAACCAGATGAAGCACAGGACGCCGATCACCAGCACGGGGGTGTTCATCAGCACCAGCACCCAGGGCATGAAGGCCTGGTCCGCACGCGCGTTCCTGCCGAACAGCAGGCCGAGGCCGCAGCCGATCCCCATCGCCAGGACGAAGGAGGCGGTGGCGCGCCACAGCGTCATGCCGATGTTGAACAGCATGTCGCCGTGCGCCACGTCGTCGGCGATGAAGGCGGCGACGGCGACGGGCGCCGGCAGGTAGGGCGAGCGGGCAAAGGCGGCGACGAGCGCCCAGAGCCCCACCAGGGCCGCGACCGAGAGGGCGAAGCGCAGGGCGTAGAAGGCGTTGCCGCGCAGGGTTGGCGCGTGCAAGGCGCTCAGCCGTACACTGCGGGGGCGACGTAGAGGTCGGCGGGCAGGCTCCTGGCGTCGCCGACCAGCGCCGTCCCCCCCAGCTGCACCATCACGGCGAAGAAGTCCGACGCGTCCCTGATCTCCTCGGCGCGGCCCTTGTGCGGGATGCCTTCGATGAAGGCCCGCTTCAGGGCGTCGAAGGTCGCCTCGTCCTTCGCCTCCATCAGCGGGCGCACCGCGGTCCAGGCAGCGGGGTCGTCGGCGAGCAACCGTTCCCCCCCGCGCACCGCCCTGGCGACGCCGGCGAGCTCGGCCTCGGGCGCGCCGTCGTTGAACAGGAAGCCGACGAAGGCGATCCTGCCGCGGGCGCCCAGCCGGTCGGCCAGTTCCTCGACGCTGACCACCTCCCGGTAGCCCTTGGCGGCGAGCCGGGCGCAGGCGCTCCAGTACAGCAGGCCGCAGTCGAGTTCTCCGCTCTCCACCTTGGCGGCGAGCAACGGCGGGGCGCCGTACACGGGCCTCGCCTCGCGCGCGAGGTCGACGCCCTCCTTCGTCGCGGCGGCGCGCAGCACCAGCCAGCTCTTGTCAAGTGGTCCGCCGGCGACGCCGATCGAGCGGCCCTTCAGGTCGGCGAGACCGCGGATCGGTGACGAGGCCCTCGCCATCAGCGCCCCCTCCTTGGTGGAGAAGGGCAGGAACTGGATCGCCTTGCCCTCGGCCTTCAGCCGGGCGGCGAACAGAAGGTCGTTGCTGATCGCGTCGACCGACCCCGAGAGGAAGGCGACGCGCGCGGCCTCGTTCGAGGCGAGCGGCACGTTGAGGATGCGGACGCCGGCGGCCCTGTCGAGGCCGCGGTCGACGATCGTCTGCACCTCCCACTGCACCGTGCCGTAGGGCAGCGTGCCGATCCTGAAGGTTGGAAGCTCGCCGGCCCGCAGCCGGCGCGGGTCGACGAGCGCCGCCGCACCCGCCGCGCTGATCAGGCCGAACGTCTCGCGCCGTGTCGATTGGCGCGGCGCCGGTCGGGGCCGCTCGTCCGAGAGGCCATCCGACGCCGCGCGGGAGGTCGTCGCGAGAGCGGCCACTGGGTCGGCGATGGTCGGTGTCTGGCGTTTCCTCATTATACTCTCGTGTACGCCATTCCGGCCGAAGCGGCAAAGCCCCGCGCCGTCGCGAAGCGCCCGTGGCCTCCGTCTGCAGAGACCTCAACCAGCAGAAATGCATCAGCCGGGCGGCTTCTCAAGGTTAAGACCGCAACCGCCTTGCGCCGCTTCTGGGATGCCGGCAAAGTTGACAAATGGACGATGACTTGAATCTAGCGCGAGGATCCGGGTTGCGCGCGCGTGCGGCTCGATCCGCCCTCGTCGCCGCCCCCGCACTGCTCTGCGCGGCGTTGCTCGCCTCCGCGCCGCGCGCCCAGACCGCGCCCCCGGCGACGGCATTTCCCGAGGGGGCGCAGGACAAGTACCACCTCACGACGCAGGAGCGCGCCGCCTGCTCCTCGGACGCCATCCGCTTCTGCATGCAAACCTATCCCGACGAGGACCGTCTGCTCGCCTGCATGAAGCAGAACCGCGATGCGCTGAGCGCGACCTGCCGCGTCGCCTTCGACGCCGGCGTCAAGCGCCGCAGGCTGTAGCGGGCCGACCGCCCTTTTCCCCTCCTTGACCTGCGGCGCGGAGACCGCGCCCTTCGGGCAGGGCGCCGTGTTCGCCATCGCCTTGATCGCACCGGCGAGCCGTCTACCTAAGACGTCGCGCCGAACGTCGGACTCGGTGCGACACTTCAGTCCCCCATGCCGCGTCGGACCCTGCGGACGCGCCGACGCGTTTTCGATGCTCCGGGAGGCTGGGTCCAAGCCAGGGAGACGCCCATGAGCAGCCAAGCGCGGTCGCGCCATTCGATGATCCGTGCCTCGACGATCCTGCCAGCCCTTCTCGCCGGCATCGCCCTTTGCGCAGCGCCCCTCGTCACTCCGTCGCTGGCCGGCGAGCCGGCTGGGATGAAGCTCATGGCCGACGGCGACGCCATGCAGTGGCAACCCGCGCCCGACATCCTGCCCAAGGGCATGATGATCGCCATGCTGTCGGGCGACCCCGCCAAGCCCGGCCCCTTCACCCTGCGCCTGGCCATGCCCGCCCACACGGTGATCGCCCCGCACACCCACGCGCAGGATGAGAACGTCACGGTGATCTCCGGCGATTTCTACCACGGCCACGAGGACACGATCGACCGCTCGAAGGGCGTCGCCGTGCACACCGGCGGCTTCGTCTTCCTGCCGGCGAACCACGTCCATTCCCTGTGGACCAATGCCGAGCCGGCCGTGATCCAGGTCACCGGCACCGGGCCGTTCGGCGTGCGGTACATCCGCGCGTCGGATGATCCGAGCCGGAAGCACAGCTGAGGGCTTAACCCGCGCGGGGTCCGCGCCTTAACGCTTCGTCAACCCTGTCGAGCGAGATCAGGGACGCCGACGCGTTTTCTGCCTCGTCGCCCGTTTGCTGCCCTAATAGCCGATCTGTCCTGACGCAAAGTCAGGACGAGCGGAAGCGGGGTTCGCCAAGGTGATAGAGGTCGTCGACGTCGCCATCATCGGGGCCGGTCCCTACGGCCTGTCCGTCGCCGCCCATCTCCGGGCGCGCGGCGTCGGGGTGGTGGTGTTCGGCGAGCCGATGGCCACCTGGGCGCGTTTCATGCCGCAGGGGATGAGGCTGAAGTCGGAGGCCTTCGCCTCCTCGCTGTCCGACCCCGGCGGCGCCCTCACGTTGCGAGCCTTCTGCCGCGAGCGCGGACTGCCCTACGCCGACCTCGACCATCCCGTGCCGGTGGAGGTGTTCGCCGCCTACGGCGAAGCCTTCGCAGCCCGCTTCGTGCCCGGGCTCGACCGCCGCAACGTCCGCCTCCTGTCGCGGCACGACGGCCTGTTCAAGCTCGAACTCGACGACGGCGCGGTGGTGGTGGCCCGCGACGTCGTCGTCGCCGTCGGCATCCGCCCCTATGCCCACGTCCCGGCCGTGTTCGCCGGCCTGCCGGCGGAGCGGCTGAGCCACACCGCCGACAGATCGGATTATTCCGCCTTCGCCGGCCGGCGCGTCGCCGTGATCGGGACGGGCGCCTCGGCGATCGATGCGGCCGCAGCCCTCACCCGTGCGGGCGCCGCCGTGCGCCTCGTCGGCCGGGGCCGGGCGGTGACCTTCCATGGG
>CALMRL010000563.1 GCA_937873345.1 uncultured Beijerinckiaceae bacterium
TCATCAACCTCGCCGCGACTCGCATCGCATTGAGGTAAATGTCCACGGGCCTTAGAGGATGTTTGTCACGCCTGCGGTTGTGTATGTCGCTGATACGCATGCCACCGAGCCGCGACCTCGCATCTTCATCCGCACCTAGTGACATCCACAATGGCCGTCTTCAGGCACCTACCTCGGTCCGATAGGAACACCTCCACGGACCGACCATCAGTCGGACTAAGGTGCGACATCCACAAGCCCCAGCCATCAACTCCGTTACGATTGATGCCGCCGAGATTCTGGATAAGGCATGACGCGATAGGCTGAGTAACGCGCATCATCTTAGCGTAGTCTCCTATGGTCATCCCAGGATTACGTGAGATATGGCGCCGATACTAGTAGTATGCGTCGCTAGCACGCCGATCCAGGTACAGCACGGACACCATGAGAAACCAGGAGCGAGAAACAATGCGAGGCACGTTGTATGACCTTCTGTTTCACCAGAAGGCTCATGCCCAGAGCTTTAACGCATTATTTTGGCTCAGTCTTCCAAGAAAGCCTTGGTGCGGCCAAGAGGACTCGAACCTCCACCGGTCTCCCGACTAGCACCTCAAGCTAGCGCGTCTACCAATTCCGCCATGGCCGCATCCGGCGCGCCGCGATCGAAACCGCGGCCCGCGAGCGCTGGCCCGTCTAGCAAATCGCCCCCGGCCTGACAAGCACGCCGCTCACCGCTCCAGTCTGTCGGCGAGCTCGTGCAGGTCGCGGACGGCGAGGTCGAAGGCGGGGTCGTCCATCGCCGGCGGCGGCGTGTCCGGCCCGAACTCCAGCGGCCTGGCGACGAAGGCGGTGCGCATGCCGAACGCCTTGGCGGCGCGCAGGTCGTAGGCGTGGGCTGCGACCATCATCAGCTCGTGCGGCGCGGCGTCGAGGAAGTCCACGGCGAGCCGGTACACGGCGGGGGCTGGCTTGTAGAGGTGCGCCAGCTCGGCGCTGAGCACGGCGTCGAACGGCAGCGCGGCGGGCTTGACGACGGCGATCGCCGCCGCCATGCCGGCGTTGGACAGCGTCGCCAGGGTGAAGCGGCGGCGCAGCCGCTGCAGCCCCGCGACGCTGTCGGGCCAGGGGTCGAGGCGGCACCACACCGCGTTCATCGCGTCGCGCTCGGCCGCCGTGAACGCGTCGGCGCAGCCGGCCTCGTCGAGCAGCGCGTCGAGCGCGTCGCGGGTGATGCGGTCGACCCGCCGCCACGGCGCCCGGCCGGCGATCACCGCGTCCATCGCGTCGCGGTACAGCAGGCGCCAGCGCACCGACAGCGCCGGCCAGTCCAGCGCCAGCCCCTTCGCGGCATTGGCCGCGGCGCCCATCCGCTGCACCGGCGCGTGGAAGTCGACCAGCGTGCCCTGGAGGTCGAAAACGAGTGCGCGCGGTCCGGTCATGCGGTCTCCGAGGGTTGCCGCGGGGCTCGCGGCCGGTCAATGAACCGACGGTGAACAGTTCGCGGCGCCGCCCGTTACGACGCGAGAACGCCAGCGGCTTCAGGAGAACCCGACGTGACGCAATCGGGACCGCAGCTGCGCGAAGGCCTTCCCCACCCCCGCGGCGCGCACTGGGACGGCAAGGGCACCAACTTCGCCCTGTTCTCGGCCAACGCCACCAAGGTCGAGGTATGCCTGTTCGACTCGTCGGGCGAGCGCGAGACGGCGCGCATCGAGCTGCCGGAATACACCGATCAGGTGTTCCACGGCTACATCCCCGACGTCCACCCCGGCGCCTTCTACGGCTACCGCGTCCATGGCCCCTACGAGCCGGAGAGCGGGCACCGCTTCAACCCCAACAAGCTGCTGCTCGACCCCTACGCCCGCGCCCACGCCTTCGAGCTGAAGTGGAACCCCGCGGTGTTCGGCTACAAGATGGAGTCGGGCGACGACCTCACCTTCGACGACCGCGATTCCGCGCCGTTCATGCCGAAGTGCGTCATCGTCGATCCCGACTTCGACTGGCACGGCGAGCCGCGCGGCCGGCGCGTCCCCTGGGACCGGACGATCGCCTACGAGACGCACGTCAAGGGGTTCACCATGCTGAACCCGGCGGTGCCGGAAGAGCTGCGCGGCACCTACGCCGGCCTTGGGCGGAAGGAGGTGGTCGACTACATCAGGCAGCTCGGCGTCACCACGGTGGAGCTCTTGCCGATCCACACCTTCGTGCAGGACGACAACCTCGTCGACAAGGGGCTGGCGAACTACTGGGGCTACAACACCATCGGCTTCTTCGCGCCGACGCCTCGCTACGCCCACGACGTGCCGAACTCGCTGCGCGAGTTCAAGGAGATGGTGGCGCGCTTCCACGAGGCCGGGCTCGAGGTGGTCCTCGACGTCGTCTACAACCACACCGCCGAGGGCAACGAGAAGGGCCCGACGCTCTCCTTCAAGGGCATCGACAACGCCTCGTACTACCGGCTGCTGCCCAGGGAGCCGCGGTACTACGTCAACGACACCGGCACCGGCAACACGCTGAACCTCAGCCACGGCCGGGTGGTGCAGATGGTGACGGACTCGCTGCGCTACTGGGTCGAGGAGATGCACGTCGACGGCTTCCGCTTCGACCTCGGCACCATCCTCGCCCGCGAGCCCAACGGCTTCGACAACCAGTCGGGCTTCCTCAAGGCGGTGGGGCAGGACCCGGTGCTCGGCGGCGTCAAGCTGATCGCCGAGCCCTGGGACATCGGTCCCGGCGGCTACCAGGTCGGCTCCTTCCCGCCGGGCTGGGCGGAGTGGACCGACAAGTTCCGCGACGACGTGCGCGACTTCTGGCGCGGTCGCGCCAGCGTCGGCAAGCTGGCGGCGCGGCTCTGCGCCTCGGCGGAGTCGTTCAACCACGGCGGGCGCCGCGCCTGGTCCTGCGTGAACTTCGTCACGGCCCACGACGGCTTCACCCTGAACGACGTCGTCACCTACGACGAGAAGCACAACGACGCCAACGGCGAGGACAACCGCGACGGCAACAGCGACAACCGCTCGTGGAACTGCGGCGTCGAGGGGCCGACCGACGACGAGGGCGTGAACGAGCTGCGCCAGCGCCAGATCCGCAACATGCTGGCGACGCTGCTGCTCTCCCAGGGCACGCCGATGCTCCTCGCCGGCGACGAGTTCGGCCGCACCCAGGGCGGCAACAACAACGCCTACTGCCAGGACTCGGACATCTCCTGGCTGAACTGGCAGATCGAGGGCAAGGGCCAGGCGCTGATCGACTTCACGCGCAGGCTCACGCGGCTGCGCCGCGAGTACCCGATCCTGCGGCACTCCCGCTTCTTGTCGGGCGACTTCAACGAGGACACCGGCAAGAAGGACCTGACCTGGGTCGCCACCAACGGCGCCGAGATGGGGCCGGGCGAGTGGGACGACGCCAACACCCGCTGCATCGGCATGCTGCTCGACGGCCGCGCGCCGGAGACGGGGCTGAAGAAGCGCGGGTCGGACGCGACGCTGCTGGTCGTGTTCAACGGCTGGCAGGACCTGGTCGGCTTCACCCTGCCGGAGCCGCCCGACGGCGCCGGCTGGACGCTGCTCCTCGACACCAACCAGCCCGGCGCCGACGGCACGGCGACGTTCAAGGCCGGCGACCGCTACGACGTGACCGGGCGCTCGGTGCTGCTGTTCCTGATGGGCAAAAGCACAGCAGAAAACTGAGCGATTTCAGAGGGAGTTGCACCCCACTATCGACCCCACTATGCTCCCCCACTAAGTGATGGTGGGGGAGCGGAATGGCGACGGCGAAGTATCTATTGCAGCGACCGGCCGGTAAGGGACCGTGGTACGTCCGCTTCCAGTATTCCGTGAACGCCGCCCGTATCCTCGGCGTGCCACGCGTCATGGAACGGTCCCTTCGCACCCGCGATGCTCGCCAAGCCGAGATCAATGCCGCGCCCGATGTCTTGAATCATCACTACCGGATGCAGCACTACGAGATCGCGACTGGCGTCCGACCCGCGATCGAACTCATTCATCGTTCCATGAAGCCCGGTAGTTTCAGGGATTCGAAGACCGTCTCCTTCTACGCGACGCCGGACGGTGAAAAAATCATCGTGAGTTCGAAGAAGGACCACAAGCACTTCCGGTTAGTGCGCAACAAGACTACAAGTGGGTTCCTCGGCGCCGCCGATGGCCCAGGTGAAAATTCGTTCGTACGAGCTGGAGAACTCGCTCCTCAATTCGCCCCACGTTACGTCACGCCTGGAGAGCTTGGTTTCGAAGCGAAGAAGAGCGACGAGAGCAAGAAGAAGCCGGAGCCTGTCAAGACGCCTCGGATGAATGTGAAGACTTTAAACGAGGTCTTCATTACCCGGTGGCAGACTATCAACCACGGAAGCTCAATTCAAGAGTTTAAATGCCGGGCGGCGCTCGACGACCTACTCGCAACGACTGGAAAGAACCTCTGTGAGGCTACGGTGCAGGATGCGGAGGCACTGTACAAATTCTACGAAACATCGAAGTGGAAACGCTCCTATTGGAAGAAGAAGTTTGCGTGCCTGGGGACGTTGGTGCGCTCATCCATGGGCACGCCGCATGCTCTTGAACACAACGTCTTCGTCGGCATCATCAAGAAGCCAAAGCGTCGTCTTCAGGTCGCACGTCGCGGTGAAGCCGTCACCAAGTCATTCTCAGAATACGAAGTAAGGTTGATAATCGCATACCGCGACAAGATGCCGCGGAAATTCCAGACGCTGGTGATGCTGTGCCTGTGCACGGGTATGCGGCCACGCGAGGCCGTCATGATCGATGGTGAGTCCGCCGTCGCCGGGATGCGTTGCGTCAACGTCGGCACGAAAGACGAAGACGGGAAGCTGGCACGCACAATCCCGCTTCCGCCGATCGTGTTCCCCTTCTTGCCTGTGAGCATCGACGGGCCGCTTTTTCCGGACTGCCCTCAGTCGACTGTCGTCAACGACACCGAGGCCTTCAACCGGCTTAACGCGTACATGTCGAACCTGACACAGCAGATGGGGCGACACTTACGGAAAGCCGGTATCGTGGTAACGCAGGAAAAGCGCCTCTACAGCGCGCGGCATCGTGCGATCGATAAGCTGACCGGCGCGAGGGTGCTTAAAGAAGATCGCGCCAGCATCGTTGGGCATGAAGGCGCGCACAGCCGTGAAAAGATCAACTCCGAAGGCTACTACGGGGACGGCCCTGCGATGAAGAAGAAGGCGCGCTTCATGAAGGCGATTTGGAAGGGCATCGAAGGCTTGGAGCAAGCCCAGGATGCCCGCGCCTCCGCGACGGCGACAATCACAGCAGCGCGATCCTGATCTTCTCCAGGATCGCCAGCATGTGCCGACGCGTCTCTACGTCAGCGTCTTCGATCACGGTCAGCAAGGTCTCGTGCTCGTCCGCGGTCATGGCCGAGGCGGTGCGATAGCGGCGAGCAAGTACAGCCTCAAGGTCTTCGACCACGTCCTGTATGATGTCGTTGTCGAAATCGTATTCCACATCGCTGTCCATTCGACCGTATGCCCCTTTGACTGCGATCAGCCGAAGGCAGTCGCGAAAGCAACATCATAAGGTCCCGCGAATCAGCGACAAGAGTCCATTGCTACTTTTTAGTATTATCTGACGCTACGTCACGTAGAGCGTGTAGTACGTCTTCGGTGTGGCTTTTGGCCTCGGTGAGGAGCGGCGCGATCTCGGCGAACAACTCGTCGCCGATCTCGCTGATATCGGCCTTGGTGAGCGCGATCTCAGCTTGATCGAGGTCGGCGTAGATTGACATCGTCAGCCGCCGCAGCTCCGGCAGCGTCACTGGATCGTCGTCAGATCATTCACAAGCACGGTGCCGAGTAACAGCGTAGCATGGGCGTGATGATCGGCCTGTCGAGCAACCGAAATCCGATCGTCTCACCATCTTGGCGGACAAACTTGATGCTCAGGCTGTTCTTTATGCGTTGCTCATCGTTGAAAAGCAGGAATATGCGCTCGGCCGCCGTCTCTACCGGCATATGAATGACCGTTACCTGATCAACTGCCCCGGTCACGTGAAGACGACCCGCTGAAGCCTTTGCTAAAGACGATGCAGCAGAAGCACATGGCTTTGCAAAATCTCGATGATCTGGACTTATTAGGGGCGCTGGCCGAGCGGCAGGCTGATGGAGAGGTTGTTCTATCCGGCAGAGATAATCAGCCAATCTTCTGTCCCGCGAGCGTGCAAGACGACGGCTTGTGCCTGGATGCCCATCTTCGCGTTGGTCAAGCATCCGACGAGCTGTTGCTCCAAGCCGATATCGATGCAGTTTTCTATGACGAAGGAACTCGCCCAAGCGGTGCCGGTCAGCACTCCAAGAGCGAGGTGGATGTCGATCGCTACGAAATGGGTTTCGCTTAGTTCTTGAGGCGTCTTGTTTTTCAAAGCGCCCTCTTCGATGAGCTTCCGCCAAATCAGGCGACGACGCTCGAAGTCATCGGAAATGTCAGAATTCTCTTCAGGACTGGCTGCCAATCGTCGATCTCCGTGGTATGATCGACAAGTAGCACATCTGGAGCCACTAAGCACTCGATCACGGATCGAGTCGCTGACTTGTCAGGAGCGTCATGCCGTTCGACTTCCGTGCCTGGAAAGCTTGTGTGTTAAGTTCTGCCAATGACGTGATCGATCGCTTCGACCTTCTCGTGGCGTCTGGCCTCGTCGAAGACGATGACCTGGAGGTCGCCTTCGAGAAGCTTATGGATGAGCTTCAAATCGAGATCGCTGCGAAACAGCGTCCGGCCGCAGGTGGCACGGCAGGTGACCGGCATGGGTGAGGTCGTCGAGCCTCCACCTGGAGGGTGGGTGCGATCAGTGATCGTCCTGCCCGCGTTTCCGTGGCTGGATCAGTCGGGGGCATTCGATACCGCGATCTACGACAGCGGGTGGCACTTACTGATCAACGATCTGCTGCGAGAGCTTGATGGCGTGCTTACCGGCACCGCGGTTCAACTCAAGTTGCTCCAGCTCAAGGCGAAGGTGGGTAGCCTTCGATGCCACTACCGCCTCCCTGCTGACGCCTCCGGCGACCTTCGCGAGAGTATTGCCGCCATCTACAGACATGCGATCGAGCGGTCTAGGTCGACCTGCATTGAATGTGGTTCTCCAACAACGGCGGCCCAGCACGCAGGCTCAATTGACCCGCTATGTCTGCGCCATTCCGGCAAAAGATCAAGATAAAGACGTCGCAGGGAGATCATCATCGTCTTCGTGAACTTCCGCAGCCAGCGCTTCGCCGAACGTCAGACAGGCTCCGTGCTGTATGGCATCCACATCCACCCCTGGAAGGATCGTCCAACCGCACATTTGCAGCGCAAAGGCAAGGACATCCGCCTTCAGTTACCGGCGCGAATCCGGTGTCCGATGACCCGTCGGCGTAACCTGCGCCTGCGCTGGGATGGACGCGAGCGACCGGTATATCCTCGACCCTGGTCGTCGCCGATCTCTTGCGCCGCCGTCGTGCTGCACAGCCCGGTCCGGGGTGATGAGGCTCTTGCTCCCTTCGTCGAGCAAGCACTCGCCAGGGGGATCAAGATGATCGCGGCCGTCGGCCGCGGGGCATTCGGCACCGAGCACGAAGTCGATCTGGTCATCATCGGTGACGGGCACGACAAACAGCGCTTTATCTTGACGACCGCACACATGACGATGGCGGACGCTATCAATTACATCAGAGCGTTGGATGGATGCGTTCGTTTCTTCGAGGTGCGCTTGTAGTTCGGTTCACGAAGTCGCAATGTCTTGAGCGGCCTTCTTCAAGGGCTACTGCTTCTGGTCGCACTCCACCGCAACACCGTTCAGTTTAAAGTCCGCCGTTCCCTGGGTGGCGGTGCAAAAATTGAACGCTTCGTCGGCTCTTGTCGCCCGCAAGCCGAAGCTCGGACAGTGCTGCTGACCACCCGGCTGATGTTCCGTCGTCTTGTACTTTCTCCTCCGTCAAGTCAGCTCCTTGCGAGCCTCGTCGATCTTCAGCATCGACTTTCGGTCTCCTGCCTTGCAC
>CALMRL010000564.1 GCA_937873345.1 uncultured Beijerinckiaceae bacterium
GGGTCGGCGGTGGTGTAGTCGACCCCGCCGACGTGCCGCGCTTCGGCACGCTGACCGCGCTCGACCTCCACCACGATGGCAAGGTGATCTGGCAGGCAAAGACGGCGCAGCCGCTCGTCGGCGGCACGCTGGCCACCGCCGGCGGACTGGTGTTCACCGGCGAGGGCGACGGCGAGTTCGATGCCTACGACGCGAAGAGCGGCAAGCGGCTGTGGCACTTCAACTGCGGTGCCGGCGTGAATGCGCCGCCGATCACCTACGCGATCGGCGGCAGGCAGTACGTCGCCGTGGCGGCCGGCGGCTCGGCGATCTGGGGCTATCCGCAGGGCGACGCGCTGGTGGTGTTCGCCCTGCCAGAGTGAGTCGTCGTCCTCGCGAGCGCGAGCGAAGCAACCCAGAAGTGCCGGCGGATGCTTCGCAAGATCGTCTCGCGCGACTCCCGGGTCGCTTCGCTCGCGATGGCGGCGCGGCGATGGCGCCGCGAACCTAAGCCGGCGCGCCGCGATTGGCTCCGCTTACACCGGACGCAGCATGACCAGCGCAGCCCCCAGCCGAACCGAATCCCGCGGCCTCGGCCGGCGCGCATGGTCCGTCCTCGCCGTCGCCGGTCCCGGCATCCTCGTCATGCTCGCCGACACCGATGCCGGCTCGGCAGTGACGGCGGCGCAGAGCGGGGCACAGTTCGGCTTCAAGCTGCTGCTGTTCCAGCTCGTGCTGATCCCGATCCTTTTCTTCGTGCAGGAGCTGACCGCCCGGCTCGGCATCGTCACCGGCAAGGGCCACGCGGTGCTGATCCGCGAGCATTACGGCGCGGTCTGGGCCTGGGTCTCGACCTGCACCCTGATCCTCGCCTGCATCGGCGCGCTGCTGACCGAGTTCGGCGGCATCGCGGCGGTCGGCTCGATGGTGCACCTGCCGGCGTGGTTGTCTCTTGCCGTCACGGTCGTCGCGCTGACGACGATGGCGGTGACCGGCTCGTACCGCAGCGTCGAGCGCATCGCGCTCGCGATGGGCGCTTTCGAGGTCGCCTTCCTCGTCGTCGCCGCGCTCGCCCATCCTTCCTGGGGGCAGTTCGCCCATGACACGGCGACGATCCCCTTCACGGATACGAAGTTCCTGACGCTGATCTCCGCCAACATCGGCGCGGTGGTGATGCCGTGGATGGTGTTCTACCAGCAGGGCTCGGTGATCGAGAAGGGCCTGAAGGAGAAGGACCTGCGCGGCGCCCGCATCGAGACTGCGGTCGGTGCGGTGGTGACGCAGCTGATCATGGCGTCGATCCTCGTCGCGGCCGCCTCGGCGCTCGCGCGCGGAGGGCAGAAATCCTACGACAACGTCGGGCAGATCGCCGACGCCCTGACCGGCGTGCTCGGCGCTACGGCCGGCAAGCTGTGCTTCGGCCTCGGCATCCTCGGCGCCTCCTTCGTCGCGGCCGTGGTGGTGACGCTGACCGCCGCGCGCACGCTGGGCGAGCTGACGGGGCGCGGCCATTCGCTTGATCGCTCTCCGAGCCAGGAGCCGCAGTTCTACGGCGTCTACGTCGCTGTGCTCGTCGGCGCCGCGATCGCCGTCGCCGCCGGCATCCCCATCGTCAAGCTGTCGGTCGGCGTGCAGGTGATGAACGCGCTGCTCCTGCCGATCGTCGTCGGCTTCCTGTTCCTCTTGGCGCGCAAGCTGCCGCTGCCTCACCGCCTGCAGGGATGGCAGGCTTGGGTCACGGGCACGCTGATGCTGATCACCGTGGTGCTCGGACTGGTCTCGGGCGTGACGGGAGGCGGGTGAGGGCGACGGCATCGCGTTGAACATCGGCGTCGGCGCGATGCTGTAGCCTCTTGAGCCTTATCGAATCGAAAACCGCTGAGGCGTCTTTCGATTCGATGCTTTACCGCCCCGGCACCGCTGCAGCGATCAGCCCGCCCGTCGTGCGCAGCATCGGCCGCTCGCCCGGCACGATCGCCAGCACAGCGCCGACGCCGGGGATCATGTCGCCGACCCGCACCACCGTCCGCCGGCCGCCGACCACGATCGTCGCCGATTCGGCGTTGGCCCCCTGCAGCGTCACCGTCGAGACGGCGCCTGCGGAAACGCGCAGCGGGATCGAGGCGGTGGTGGAGTCGTCGAGCTCGGATGCCTCGGTCGCCTCCGCGGCGCGGCTCTTGGCCGGCGGCCGGCGCGGCGATAGCTGCGCGAAGACGGTGAAGCCGCCGGACTGGCCGAGCCCGGCGACCGGGCCGTGCAGCGTCATCGCGACGCCGAAGGTCGCCGACGCCGCGGCCAGCGTGCCGCCGACCAAGCCGAGCACCCGGTCTGAGTCGAAGCGGCCGGACGCCTTGGCGCTTGCTTGGGCGAGCGGTTTTCGAGCGATGTCGACCACCTTTGCCGTCTTCATCTCTTCCTGCCCAGCTGTTCGGCGAGTTCGCGGAAGGCGTCGGTGCTGGCCGGGCTCGCCGGCCCCTGCGTCATCGCCTCGTAGATCAGCGGCGTCAGCAGCACGGCCTGATCGAGGTCGGCGTCGACGCCACTCTGCAGCCCGCCCATCAGCCGCAGGTCGCGGGTGTCCTCATAGCGCGCGATCATCGCCCTCAGCCGCCCGACCAGAGTGCGCTGCTCCGGCGTCCAAACCTGATGGGCGAGGCGCGAGATCGATCCGAGCACGTTGACGGCGGGATAGCGCGCGGCGTCGGCGATGGCGCGGTCGAGCACCACGTGGCCGTCGAGCGTGCCGCGGATGCAGTCGGCGACGGGATCGTTGTGGTCGTCGCCGTCGACGAGCACGGCGAACAGGCCGGTGATGCTGCCGGCTGGCTTCCCCGCTCCCTCCGCACCGGGGCATCCTTTGGCTTCGGCGCCGGGCCCTGCGCGCTCCAGCAGCTTCGGCAGGTCGGTGAACACGCTCGGCGCGTAACCCCGCGCCACGGCCGGCTCGCCGGCGGCGAGCGCCACGTCGCGGGCGGCGTGGGCGTAGCGCGTCACGCTGTCGACGATCAGCAGCACGCGCTCGCCGCGGTCGCGGAACCACTCCGCGATCGTCATCGCGGTGAGGGGCGCCATCTTGCGCATCGCGGCGCTCTCGTCGCCGGTCGCAACCACGGTGACGGCGAGCGGACGGTTGGCGCCCAGCGCCTCCTCCATGAACTCGCGCACCTCGCGGCCGCGCTCGCCCACCAGCGCGACCACCACCGTATCGAAATCGCGCGAGGAGGCCATCATGCCGAGCAGCGTCGACTTGCCGACGCCCGAGCCGGCGAAGATGCC
>CALMRL010000565.1 GCA_937873345.1 uncultured Beijerinckiaceae bacterium
GGCGGAGACCGGCGGCTACGGCGGCATGGCCGGCTCGGCGCGCGCGCAGCACCCGCTGTCGCCCGAGATGGTCGCAGTTATGGAAAAGAAGGGCGTCGCTGCTTCCTCGCCCGTGCTGATCCGCACCTACAAGAAGGAAGCCGAGTTCGAGATCTGGAAGATGCGCTCGGATGGGCGCTACGTCCACGTCAAGACTTTCCCGATGTGCCGCTGGTCGGGGCAGCTCGGTCCCAAGACCCGCGAGGGTGACCGCCAGGTGCCCGAGGGCTTCTACCGCATCACGCCGGGCCAGATGAACCCGACCTCGCAGTACTACCTGTCCTTCAACGTCGGCTATCCCAACGCCTACGACCGGACGCAGGGCGCCTCGGGCGGCTCGATCTTCGTGCACGGCGCCTGCTCGTCGGCCGGCTGCTTCTCGATGACCGACGGGCAGATCGACCAGATCTACGCCGTCGCCCGCGAAGCCTTCTCGGGCGGCCAGCAATCGATCCAGATGCAGTCCTACCCCTTCAAGATGACGCCCGAGAACATGGCGAAGTACCGCAACGACGCCAACATCGGCTTCTGGCGGCAGCTGAAGGAGGGCGCCGACAACTTCGAGGTATCGAAGCAGGACGTCACGGTGGGGGTGTGCGGCCGGCACTACGTGTTCAACACCACGGCGCGCAACCTCGACCCTACGGGCCCGTGCCCGGCGCTGCAGCACGACGGCATCGAGACCGAGGTGGCGGCGCGGCGCGCCGAGGATGACGCGAAGATCGCCAAGCTCGTCGATTTGACGCCGGCGGTGCGCACGATCTACGCCGACGGCGGCCAGAACCCCGAGTTCCGCCACGCCCAGCTCGCCGAGGTGAGCCGCCCAGAGGCGCTCGCCGCCGGCCCGACCGACTGGCTGGTCGAGCCCTCGAAGAAGGTGTCGCCGGTGGTCAAAGTGGCGTCGAAGAAGGACGCGGCGAAGATCATCGCCGACAAGGGGGACGCCGGCCGCAAGACCGCCGTGGCCAAGGCGCCAAGCCCGGCGCAGGCGGACGCGGCCGAGCGCACCTCTTCGATCCGCAAGCCGGAGAAGCCGCAGGCGGCGCTGTAGCGGCGCGGATCGCGCCCCGACGTTCCCTTCTTCGTCATTGCGAGCGCGAGCGAAGCAACCCAGGGGCGGCAGGGCGGACCTCGCAGGACTGCGGTTGCGGCTCCTGGGTTGCTTCGCTCGCGCTGGCAATGACGGCGTCAGAGATCCACGATAGGCTCGGCTGACATCCCGCCGAGGTCGCGATGGACGAGGCGCCATATGGTCCGCTGCTGACGATCGCCGTCGCCCCGGCAGAGCGACCTCCTTCCTGGGTCTCGCCTCGGGCCAGGGCGGTGCGCTTCGACGCGATGGTTCGCGAACTGATGGCGATCATCGCCGCCAATCGCGCGCTGACGCTGGACGTCGATCCCGGCCTCATGGCGCAACTCGGCGGCCCCGACGAGGCGAGCCTCGATCGCGCCGTCGATGTGCTCAAGGCGAGCTGCGACGTCGACGTCGGCGCGCCGCAGGTCAGCTACCGCGAGGCGGTGTGCTCGACGGTCGAAATCGACCGGACGCTGAAGCGCTCCGGCCTGTTCGCCAGGGTCAGGCTGCGCGTCGCACTCGGCACCGGCTGTTTCACCGTTGATCCCTGCCTGCCCGGCTGTCTGCCGCCGGCGCTGCTGGCGGGCGCCGTCGCCGGCCTGATGG
>CALMRL010000566.1 GCA_937873345.1 uncultured Beijerinckiaceae bacterium
CTGCTGGGCAGCAGCGCACTCGCCTCCGACGACTTCGCCGCGGTCGCCGGCACGGCGGCGGACGGCGCCATGCTGGTCTTCCCGCAGGACCCCCGTTCGCGCCCCGCCGCGGCGGAGCTGCTCCGTCGCCTGCGCGCCAAGGGCGGCGAGCCCGACGCCTTCGTCTTCTACGGCTATGCCGCCATCCAGCTGATCGTGCAGGCGGCGGGAGCAGCCGGTTCGGCGGAATCGGCAGCGATCGCCGCCGCCCTGCACTCGGGACGGGCCTTCCCGACCGTGCTCGGGCCGATCGCCTTCGACCGCAAGGGAGACCGGACCGGCGAGACGGCCGGCGGCGATGATACGATCTACGTCTGGCACAAGGGAGCGACCGGCCGCATGGCCTTCGACGAGCAGGCGCGATTCTGAGGAGCCCCGCGACGATCCCGTCCCCTAACGCTTTGTTGCCGATCGACCCGGTAGCCTACGCCGACCAACGCGCCATCGCGTCGCGCCGGAGAGGGGGGAGGCCGCGGTGAAGGTGCTCCTCGCCTTCTTCATCAACGTCGTCTTCAACTTCGCCGTCGGCCTGCTCGTCGCCAAGTTCCTCGGACCCTCGGAGTACGGCCGCTTCGCCCTGATGCTCGCCACCGCGATGGCCGTGCAGACCGCCTTCCTCGATTGGATCAGGCTGGGGGCGACCCGTTTCTATTCCGAGCGCTCGCGCGGGGAGGAGCCGGCGCTGCGGGCGACGCTCGACGTCGCCTTCGCCCTCATCATCGCCGCGATGGCGCTCGGCACGGCGTTGCTGTTCTCGACCGGCGTGCGCTTTCCGCTCTCGCACGGGCTGATCGCCCTGGCGCTCGGCGCAGCTGTGGCGAACGGCCTGTTCGACTTCAACACGGCCCTGGTACGCGCCCGCTTCCGCGACGGGCTCTACGTCAAGCTGATCTTGGTGAAGAACCTGCTCGCCATCGGGCTGACCGGCGGCGGCGCCCTGTACTTCGGCTCGGCGCGCATGGCGATGATCGGCGGCATCGTGAGCGTCACCGGCTCCGTCGTCGCCGCGCGCGCTTCGCTGAACGACAGCGATGCCGAAATCCGCCTCGCCTCGACCGCCGTGGCACGGCGGCTCGCCGGCTACGCCCTGCCGATCGTCACCGCCAACCTGCTCTACCTCTGCATCCCGCTCGGCAATCGCGCGCTGGTCACCGTGTTCTACGGCTTCTCCGAAACCGGGCAGTTCTCGCTCGCCTACGACATCGGCTCGAAGGTGGTGCAGGCGATCGGCTCGACGCTCGATGTGCTCCTCTTCCAGCTCGCCGTCGCGGCGCATGACCGGCTCGGCGCCGGCGAGGCGAAGCGGCGCATCGGCGACAACATGGCGATCGTCGTCGCCGTGCTGCTCCCTGCCTGCGTCGGCATCTGGCTGGTGCTACCTTCGGTCCAGGCGTTGATCGTGCCGGCGGAGTACCGCGGCCCCTTCGAGGCGCTGCTGACGCCGATGATGCCGGGGCTGTTCTTCTTTTCCCTCATCCTCTACGCGATCAATCCGATCTTCCAGATCCGCAAGCGGACGGCGCCGCTGATCGGTGCGGCCGCGGTGGCCTGCGTCGCCGACCCGCTGCTGCTGCTCGTCGTGCCGCATCGCCACGACACCACCGGCTTGGCGATGGCGCAGAGCGGCGCCTTCATGCTCGCCTTCCTCGCGCTGGTGGCGATCGCCGGCGCATCCCGACCCGCTTGGCCTCGCCTGCGCGACCTCGCCGGCACGGCGGTGGCGGCCCTCGCGATGGTCGCAGCCCTGCTGCCGCTGCGCACCCATGCGCCGAGCCTGCCGACGCTGGTGCTGCAGGTCACGCTCGGCATCGCCGTCTACGGCGCACTGGTCGCCGCCCTCGACGTCGCGGCGCTGCGCACGCTGGCGGTGGTGCGGCTGCGCCCGATCGCGGCGCGCTTTCAGATTGGACGGGTTCAGGGCGCCGAGTCAGGTCTGCGCATCAGCAGGGTCGCCCAGCCCTCGATCATCCGGCGTCCGACCAGGGCGAAGCCCTGGCGGCGGTAGGCGGCCACGGTCCCCGAAACGTCGCAGCCGAGCAGGCCGGACAGGATCACCTCGCCACCCGGCGCCATAAGAGCGCGCAGAGCCGGCGCCATCGCGCGCAGCGGCTTGGCGAGGATGTTGGCGAAGACGAGATCGTAGGGTGCGCCGCCCCGCAGCTCGGGATGGCGTGCGCCGACGGCGCGCACGGGGCGCACGGTCGGCGCCGCGCCGTTGCGCCGGGCATTGTCGCGCGCCGTCGCCACAGCGATCGGGTCGATGTCACCGCAGCGGATTGGGCGGCGCAACCGCCGTGCGGCGGCGATGGCGAGCACGCCGGTGCCGGTGCCGACGTCGAGGATGCGGCGCGGCCGACGACGCTTGAGCAGCGCCTCGAATTCAGCGAGGCAGCCGCGGGTGGTGCCGTGATGCCCGGTGCCGAAGGCCAGCGCCGCCTCGATCTCGATGCCGATGTCGCCGGGCCGCACCTCGCGCCGGGCATGGGCGCCGTGCAGAACGAAGCGGCCTTGGCGCACCGCCTCGAGGCCATGGAGCGATGCCGCCACCCAATCCGTTTCGGCGACGTGCTCGAAGCGGGCGGCGGCGGCGAGCGCGTCACCGGCGGCCACGGCGATCAGGGCCCGGATCGCCAGCTCGTCCGGCGGTCGGCCGAAATAGATCTCGACGACCCACGGTCCCCCGCCGACCCATGTCAGTGGTGCGAGCGTGTCCTCGAAGGCGGCGGCGGCCGTATCGGCAGGGTCGCAGGTTTCGACCACGAGATCGGCCACGCGCCGAGCTTCGATCTCACCGCATTCGAGCCGCACCACATGGGCGGCGTTGTTCGGCGGGAGGCCTTCCAGCATCGGTGGCGCCTAGCACGTGACCGGTGGCGCTTCAACGGGCCGCGGCCGGCTCCGCCCTCCGCGCGGCAGACCAGCTCAGGAGCGCGAAGGCCCGACACGGGGTGTCCGGTCGTTCAGCGACGCCTTCACGATGCAGTAGCCGGTGGCCCCGCGATAGGCGAGGTAGGAACCGGTTGCCAAGGCGAGCATCGAGGCGAAGATGTTGGATCGCGGCTGTGACGCCACCGTGGTCAGCCCGAGGCCGAGCAGCACGGACAGGAGGCGCTCACCCGACGACAGGTGCGGGTCGGCATTGGCGTATTGCGACAGATCGAAGGCCATTACATCCTCCCGGCGGGGCGCGGCGAAAACACCGGCTCGACGCATCGGTTCCGGCGTGACGCACCCGGCGGGCCGGATCGCCGCACCGCACGGCACCGGGATGCATTGAAGGCGACGGCACCATCGTCCATGCTCCGACCATCGGCCGCAATTCGTGGTAGGGCCCTCGGCCTGCCGCTGCGCTGCCGGCTGCGGCGGTGGGAAAGCGGCCAAGCCATCCAGATCGTCGCCGTTCAGGCCTTCAGGAATTCGGGAGAGACACGCTGCAGGATGTTCATCCCGCGATCGAGCCGGCGGAGCACGACGGACAACCGCTCGACGTTCCGGCCTCGATCCAGCCGAGCGGCGTGCTCGTCGCCTTGTCGCTTCCGATCTGGCAGATCACCTACGTATCGCTCAATGCGGCGGAGCTGTTCGGCAAGCCCGTCGATGCGATGATCGGCGCCTCGATGGAGGTGATCCTGCCGCCCAAGATCATTCATGACCTGCGAAACACCTTTCAGGCGGCGATGATCTCGGGGCAGGCGGAGCGCCTGTCGGGAGTGCGTATCGGCACGGAGGACGCCGAGCACGACATCTTCATCCATGCCTCCGGCAACTACGCCGTCGCCGAATGCCTGCCGGTGGCCGGCGCCGACACCATCCGCAGCGATGCCGCCGTTCTGGTCAAGACGATCATCGAACGGCTGCGCCGCACCGGCACCTTCACCGCCTTCATGACCTCGGCGGCGCGACAGCTGCGCGCCGTGACGGGCTTCGATCGTGTGCTGATCCAGGAGTTCCTGGAGGACGGCAGCGGCACGGTGGTCGTCGAAGCGTCGCGGCCGGGCATGCCGTCCTGTCTCGGCCTGCACTCTCCCGCGACCGATATCCCCGCCCGATCCCGCGCCCTGCTGCTGCGGCAGCGGCTACGGATGATCCCCGATAGCGAGGGCGCGCCGGTGCCGATCGAGCCGGCGTCGACCGCCGAGCAGCTGCCGCTCGACCTCAGCCTGTCGATGCTGCGCCCTGCCTCGCCGATCCACCTGCGGCACCTCCGCGAGATGGGCGTGCGCGCGAGCCTCACGGCCTCGATCATCCAGGGCGACGAGCTGTGGGGCCTGATCTCCTGCCACCACGAGACCCCGCGCCGCATCGCCGCCTCGACCGCCACCGCCATCGAGCTGCTTGCGCAGATGTTCTCGACGATGATCGAGGGCAAGCGGAACAAGGACGAACTGGTCGATCGCGTGAAGGCCCGCGAGACGCATGATCGGCTGATCGCCGGCATGGCACCGCAGGAGACGATCTTCCAGGATCTCGCGGCCTTCGCGCCGACCCTTCGCGAGATGATCCGCTGCGACGGCGTCGGCGTGTGGAGCGAAGGTCGCTTCGAGTTCGACGGCTTGGCGCCGCCGGCGGACGCGATGCCGGAGCTGACCCGCTTCCTCGACCACAAGCCGGCCGACCGCTGCTTCGCGACGAACGAGCTGAGCAGCGAGCTACCCGATGCATCGCGCTATGCCGGCGCGGTCAGCGGCTTGCTCGCCCTGCCCTTCTCGCGCGTGCCGAAGGACTACGTGCTGCTGTTCCGCAGAGGGAGCGTGCGGACGGTGGCACGGAGCGACCATTCCGACGAGGCCGCGCCGTGCCAAGAAGAGCCAGGCGGGCCGTCGTCCCGCATCCCCTCCGTCCCGCGGCAGGAGGCGGTGCGCTCGCGCTCGCCGGCTTGGCGACCGTTCGAGCTGGAGATCGCGGAAACGCTTCGCATCTCCCTGCTCGACGTGGTCCTGCGCCGCCTCGACCTGATCAATCGTGAGCACAAGATTGTGCAGCAATCGCGGGCGTTTCTCATAGCACGCTGAACCATTGCGTGAAGAACGCGCGCGCCGTCAGCCGTTCGCCGGTGCGGCAAAGCCGAGAGAGCGCCCTTCTCGATGTCTTCACCAATGATCTGGAGGCATGCATCCATGTGCTCGCCGCAGCGCACGAGCAGCCCACGCTGTCGCATCGGATGGCGGCGCCGCTGCGCGGCCTGATCGAGACCGGAGTGAGGAGCTGGACCGAACCCGACGATCGCGGCCAAGCACCAGCCCGCCATCCTCCGCACGTCGGCAAGCGCCTCGACCTCAAAGGCAAGACCGCGCTGCTCGTCGAGGACCGCCTCGCGATCGCGCTCGATGCGCAGGCGACGCTGCGGAACTGTGGCGCCGAGGTCGAACTCGCGGCCACGGCGAGCGATGCGAAACGTGCGATCAGGCTCGGCCGCTTCGATGCCGCCGTCCTCGACGTCGACGTCGACGTCGAGACGAGCTTCCCGATCGCCGAAGCCTTGGAGGAGCGCGACATCCCCTTCGTCTTCGCCACCGGCCACGGCGAAGCGGTCGCCGTGCCAGAACGCTTCCGGCACATCCCCATTCTATCGAAGCCCTATACCGAGGACGCGCTGCGAGATGCGCTGGCGACCTGATACGCGAGGCCGCGACCAGCAACGGGAGATGAAGGAGACGGCCTTCACCACATCGGAGAAGAACGGAGGTGAGTGCGAGAATACTCGGGCTGGGAAGGTTGGTTACGGGAGCGATCTAGCGGCTCAGCGCGAGGCCGTCCACGTTCCGGTGCATCCATCGGCGCGGCGGAAGCTGCCGCCGCCCGAGGAGCCGGATAGCCGGCCAGTGCTGTGCTGCGTCATGCCGGCGGATCGACCGGTCGCGTACAGGCTGCCGCTGGGCGAGATGGTGCCGCGCACGTTGGAGCCGTAGACTTGGCCGCCGCGGATGCGCAGGGAGCCGGCACCGCTGCCGGCGCAGGCCGACTCGACGTTGATCGACCAGATGCCGTCGAAGGCGTTGGAGGCGTGACTCTCGGGTCGCTCGACGCGCTCCACCCGTTCGCGCCGCGGCGGCTCTACCCGCGTCGCGCGCTGAGTTTGCGGCACCGCCGCGGGCTTGGGGGCCACCGGTGCCACCGCCGGAGGAGCGACGGGCGCCGGCTTGGAGTCGCCGACGCTGCCGCCGATCGAGCCGCCGGTGCTGCCCCCGATGTCGCCGCCGATCGAGCCGCCTTCCGATTGCGCCAGGGCGCCCGCCCCGCCGCAGACCACTGCAAGGAGGAGCGCGGCTGCAAAGGCGATCCGCAGTCCGCAGTTGGAAGAGAAGCGGGAAGGATCCTGGTTGGTCGCATGGCTCATCGCAGCCGTCCTCAATCCGTCTTATCGGAGCCGTCGGCGCAGACCGAGCCGATCACCCGGCAGGCGACACCGGTCTGTTCGCAACCGCTCAGCGCCGCCTTGCGCGCGGCATCGCCGTCACCGCGGTTCGACACGTTCCAGCGTCGCGCTGACAGGGCGAAGGCGCCGCAGCTGTGGCCGGCAAAGGACATTGCCTGCGTGCAGCGCTGCGTCCCGCACTTCGCCTTGGCGTCGGCGAGGGCTTGGCCGCGCGTCGGCTGATCCCAGGACATGCCCCACGATTTCACATCGTCGGCGACCGCGATCGCACCCCACGGCGCGGGGCTGTGCGCCGAGCGAAGCGCGTCGAGCAACCCGAGAGTGGGTTGGCCGCTCTGCAGTAGGCCCGTCTTGCGCTCGAACTCGCCGATCGCCGTACGCATCGCGTCCGAGCCGATCGGGCCGGGGTCGTAACCCTGGTCGAACAGACGCTCCCGGGTCTCGTCGAGGA
>CALMRL010000567.1:0-4941 GCA_937873345.1 uncultured Beijerinckiaceae bacterium
CGGCGCGTCCGGCGCCGGCTTTGCCGCCTCGGACTGGGCGAAGGCGGGACCGGCCGTCGCGATGGCCGCGGCGAGCGCCGCCGCGCGTAGAACGAACCTCAAGACAGCGTTTCCTCGATCTCGCGCGCCGCGCTCGGTCCCGATCTGGGGCCGGGTCCGCGGTAGATGTAGTCCGGCGGCGCCTCGACCGCGGCTTCCGCGGTGGCCAGCGCCTCGATGCGGGCGTGGAACGGCGACTTGCCGCAGGCGGGGTCCGTGGCGGCGGCCTCGCCGACCAGGGCGAGCGCCTGGCAGCGGCACCCCCCCCAGTCGATCTCCTTGCGCT
Organism: uncultured Beijerinckiaceae bacterium; assembly: GCA_937873345.1. Lineage (GTDB taxonomy): Bacteria > Pseudomonadota > Alphaproteobacteria > Rhizobiales > Beijerinckiaceae > RH-AL1. The sequence goes on from CALMRL010000567.1 coordinate 326, forward strand.
CGCAGGAGCGGCACGGCTCGGGCATCCAGTCGGTGCCGCGATAGGCGTTGAAGGCCGGCGAGCGGCGCCAGATGTCGGCGAGCGAGTGGTCCTGCACATGCCAGAACTCGAGGCCGGGGATCGACTCGGCGCCGTGGCACGGCAGCACCTTGCCCGAGGGCGCGACGTTCATCAGCTTGCGGCCCCAGCCGCCGGCGCAGGCCTTGGGGCGCAGCGCGTAGTAGTCCGGCACCACGAGGTCGATGACGAGGCTGCCGGCGAGCCGCTTGCGCGCCGCCTCGACGATGCGGATCGAGCGGTCGACGTCGGGACGCGCCGGCATCAGCGCGGCGCGGTTCTCGTAGGCCCAGCCGTAGTACTGGGTGTGGGCGATCTCCAGCCGGCGGGCGCCGAGCTTCACCGCCAGCTCGATGAAACCCTCCACCTGCTCGATGTTGCCGCGGTGGATCACAGCGTTGACGGTCAGCGCCAGCCCTTGCCGCGCGATCTCCTCGGCGAAGCGCATCTTGCTGTCGTGCGAGCCGCGCAGCCCGGCGACCTTGTCGGCGGCAGCGGCATCGACGCCCTGCAGCGACAGCTGCACGTGGTCGAGGCCGGCCGCGGCGAGGTCCGGCAGCACGGCGGTCGCCCGGCCAATGCCCGAGGTGATGAGGTTGGAGTACAGCCCCACTTCGGCGCAGCGCGCCGTGATCTCGACGATGTCGGCGCGCGCGGTGGGCTCGCCGCCGGACAGGTGGACGTGGAGGATGCCCAGCCCCGCCGCCTCGCCGAGCACGCGCAGCACGGTCGCCGTGTCCATCTCGCGCGAGCGCTTGTCGAGTTCGAGCGGGTTGGAGCAGTAGGGGCAGCGCAGCGGGCAGCGGTGCGTCAGCTCCAGCAGGATGCCGATGGGGTTGGGGACGGTGATCGCCGATGTGGTCATGCCGCCTCCACCACCCTCTTCGCTACGAGATCGCCGAGCATCAGGGCGACGTCGCGCTCGATCACCGCGGCATCGGCGTTGTACTTGGCCGCGAGATCGCCGGCGATCGCGCCGACCGAACGCTTGCCGTCGACGAGCTGCAGCACCGCCACCGCGTTGCCGTCGACGTTGAAGGCGCGCTCGGGCGCCAGCAGCACATGGGCTTGGCGCACCGTGTCGAAGTGCAGGCGCACGCCGCGCGGCAGGCGCGGGACGCTGGCGCCGGTGAGCCCGCTCATCCCATCGGGACTCAAGCGGCCACCGCGGCGACGGCCTCGCCGGGCTGCCAAGCGCCGGGCGGGATCTGCCCTTCCTCGACGTAGGCGTGGTTCAAGGCGTCGAGCTGCGCCCACAGCACGTTGCACTTGAAGCGCAAGGCGTCGCACACCGCTGCCTGCTCGGCGGGCGTGCGGGCGTTCTCCTTGACGTAGGCGAGGGCGAAGTCGGCGTCGCGCGGCGCCTGCGTCAGCCGCTTGCCGAAGTAGGCCAGCGTCTTCTCGGAGATGAAGTCGTAGTTCTTCAGCATGCCGGAGACGCGCTCGGAGATGATGGCCGGCGAGAACATCTCGGTCAGCGACGAGGCGATGGCCTCCAGCATCGGCTTCTCGCGAACGAAGTGCACGTAGGCATCCACCGCGAAGCGCGTCGCCGGCAGCAGGCCCTGCAGGCTCGTCACGTAGTCGCGGCGGAACCCGAGGCCGTCGGTCAGCATCAGCCAACGCTCGATGCCGCCGTCGCCGGCGTTCTCGCCGTCGTGGTCGACGATGCGCTGGCGCCAGATGCGGCGCAGTTCCGGGTCCTCCATCCGCGCCAGGATCGAGGCATCCTTGATCGGGATCATCGCCTGATAGTAGAATCGGTTGAGCGCCCAGGCCTGCACTTGGCAGCGGTTGAGCCGGCCGGAGTGCAGCAGCTTATGGAAGGGATGGAGGATGTGGTAGCGGCTGGCGCCGATGGCGCGCAGCTCGGCTTCCAGCTGCTCCGGCGTCATCGGGGCGCCATCGTGCCCACCGCTCAAGGCCGAAGTTCTAGTGGCCGTGCTGTTCATGGAAATGCTGTTCATAGCGCGACCTCCATCCCGTCGTGGCCGATCTCCCAGCCAGACGCCTCGGCGGTTCCCCGCTCCCGCGTCTCGGCGACGAGGACAGGGTTGGTGTTGTTGATGTGCACGAATATGCGCCGGCCGACCGGGAGGTCTCTCAGCCTTTCGAGGGAGCCGCCGTCGCCCGACATCGGCACATGGCCCATCCGCCGCGCCGTCTTGTGGCCGAGGCCGGCCTCGACCATTTCGCCATCGGTGAACAGCGTGCCATCGAACAGCAGCGCGTCGGCGCCGCGTATGCGACGCTTCACCGCGTCGGTGACGTCGGCGCAGCCGGGGACGTAGAGCAGGCGCCGCCCGCCGGCCTCGATGTCGAGCCCGACGGTGGTCTCGGTCGCCTCGCCGATCACCATCGCGGCGTCCTCCAGCCAAAGCGGCACCTTACCGGGCACGGCGAACATGGTGACGACGAGTCCCGGCACCGGCTCGAAGGGCTCGTCCATCACGATGGGCAGCCGCGGCACGAAATCGGGGTTGGCGACGGAGAAGATGCGGTTGGCGTCGAGCGATTCCCGCGTCGTCGCCGTGGCGTAGAGCTTGAACGGCTGGCTTTCGCGCAGCGTCAGCAGGCCGGCGACATGGTCGACGTCGCCGTTGGTCAGCAGCACGGCCGCGATGGGGGAATGACGGGCGCCGTGACGCGGGTGCAGCTCGCGCGTCGCGGCGATCTGCTGGCGGATGTCGGGCGAGGCGTTGACGAGCAGCCAGTGCTCGCCGTCCTGCGTCACCGCGATCGAGGACTGGGTGCGTGGGCTGACGCGGCCGTCGTCGAGGCGCGCCAGCTCGCAGACGCGGCAGCGGCAGTTCCATTGCGGCAGGCCGCCGCCCGCGGCCGACCCTAGGATGATCGCCTTCATAGGACGATCACCCTTGCGGACAATCATCGGACGCGGCGAGCGGGAAGAGCGGTCGGCCCAATCGGCATCCTCCGTGACCCGATCTTCTTTGAGAAGATTCTAAGTTCATGTCCGCGCTTGCTGCGCGGGAGCCCCGTATATGTTGCGGACGGGAAGAAAGAGCAAGTAACGTCTTCACCGCGTCCCGAGGCCGGCGCCGCGACCGTCCCGGCTGCCCGCTGTTGCCACGCTCAACGCGTCAGCTCCAGCATGAAGCCGCGTCCCCGCACCGTGGCGATGGTGGGCCCGCCGGCGCGGGCGACATCGCCGAGCTTGCCGCGGAGATAGCCGATGTAGACGTCGACGACGTTGAGTGAGGCGCCGCCCTGGTCGAGCCACAGCCTGTCGAAGATGTCGCCGCGCGCGATCGGGCGGTTCGGCGCCTCCATGAACAGGGCGAGCAGCTCGGACTCGCGCTGCGTCAGCTTGGCGGTGACCGCCTTGTAATGCGCCTGCCGCGTTTCGGGATCGAGGCTGAGGCCGCCGACCTCGACGAGGCGGGCGGCGCCGGCCATCGCCTCGCGGCGCAGCAGCTGGGCGGACAGCCGCGCCACCAGCTCGTCGAAGGAGAAGGGCTTGACGATGTAGTCGTCGCCGCCCGCCGCGAGCCCCTCGACGCGATCGGCGACCTCGTCCTTGGCGCTGAGGAACAGGATCGGCTCGGCGTAGCCCTTCTGCCGGAAGGCGCGGCACAGCTCGTTGCCGGTGCCGTCGGGCAGCGTCACGTCGAGCAGCACGGCGTGCGGCCGCGCCTGCGCCATGTGGCGCAGCGCCCCCTCGGCGGTGTCGACCCAGGCCACAGTGAAGCCGGCGGCGCCCAGCCCGCGCTGCAGCAGGGCGCCGATGTCGGGATCGTCCTCGACGACGAGCAGGTCCGCCATCTCAGGCGCTTTCCGCGGTCAGGGCCGGCAAGGGTTCGGTGGGCAAAGGTTCGCTGCCCTCGGGCCTCGAAGCCCGCGGCTCGGCCAGCGGCAGGCGGATGAGGATTTCGGCTCCGCCGCGCGGCGCCTCGCCCAGTGTGACGGTTCCGCCGTGCCTGTCCACCACCCAGCCGAGCAGCGACAGGCCGATGCCGTATCCGCCGCCGGCCGCCCCCGAAGCGGCAAGCCCGCCGCGGCGGGCGAAGCGGGCGAGCAGGGCCTGCGGGTCGGGCACGCCCCAGCCCGGTCCGTCGTCGCGGATGCGCAACGTCGCCGCCGGACCCTCGACGCCGGTCTGCAGCGTGATCGCCCCCTTGGCGTAGCGCAGGGCGTTGTCGATCGCGGCCTCAACGATCTGGCGCAGCCACTCGAAGTCGCCGGACACATGGACCTCGTCCGCCGCGCCGTCGAGGACGAGGACGATGTCGCGCCGCTTCGTCGCCCCTTCGAAGGCCTCGATCGCCCCGGCGCAGATCGCGGAGAGCGAAACGCGCCGGAACTGCAGCTCCAGGGTACCGCTCTCCGAACGGGCGACGCGAAGCATGTCCTCGACGCGGCGCTGCAGCCGCTGCGCGCGGCGGCGGATCACCCCGAAGGCGGCGCGCTCGGCCTCCGTCCCCTCGCGCTGCGGCGCCAGCAGCGCGATCTCGCACTCGCCGAGGATCACGGTGAGGGGGGTGCGCAGCTCGTGGCTGACGTCGGCGAAGAAGCGTCGGCGCGAACGATCGATCTCCGAC
>CALMRL010000567.1:4951-7363 GCA_937873345.1 uncultured Beijerinckiaceae bacterium
GAGCGGTACTCCTCGTTCATGGACTGCAGCTCCTCGTTGGCGGCGCGCAGGTCCGCGGTGCGGTCGGCGACCGTGGTCTCCAGGGCAAGTCGGTCGGCGGCGACGCGGGCTTCGCCGCGGCGCAGCCGCGCCGTCATCCGGTTGAACACGGCGGCGAGCAGGCCAAGCTCGTCGCGGTTGCGCACGGGCAGGCGCAGGTTGCGCTCGCCCTGGCCGATCAGCACCGCCGCGTCGCGGATCTCTGCGACGGAGACGAGGATCGGCCGGGTGATCAGCCGGTACAGCACCAGCGCGATCACCAGCGCCGCCGCCACGGAGGCGAGAGCGAAGCGCGTCAGCGTACCCGACACCTCGCGCTCCTGGTCGCGCGCCGCCTCGACGCCCCGGCGGTCGGCCTGCACCAGGAAGAACAGGTAGGGGCCGGTCAGCGCGGCGAACCCGTTGAAGGCGCCGCGGATCAGGTCGCCGCGGCGCTGCCGGTCGGGCTGGGCGACGGCGTCGTCGACCTGGCGCACCAGCACGCGGAAGCCGGCGCGCACCTGCTCCAGCGGCCGCGTGCGCGAGGCGGCGACGTTGACCGAGACCGGCAGGTCGGCGGCGCGGATCGCCTTGGCGATCTCGGGCTCGAAGGCGGCGATGGCGGCGTAGACGCCGGACTCGGCGTCCTTCAGCCGGGTGCCGGCCGAGGCGGGGTCGTCGACCGAGGTGACGGCGATCAGCCCGTACTGCTGGATGCGTCCGCTCATCTCGGTGAGGATGTCGAGGCGGCGCTGCGCGTCGAGCGCCCGGTCCACCGTGCGGTCGGTGACGCGCACGCCGTAGATCACCCCGGCGCCGGCCAGGAAAGCGATCAAGAGGCAGCCGAGCACGAGCGCGCCGAGGCGGACGCCGATCGAGCGCACCGGCGCCTCAGGCTTCCGCCGGCATCAGAGCGCCTGGTCGAGGCGAGAGCGCGGCACGCACTTCCACTTGTCGACGTGCCAGGCCGGGTGCTGCTGCTGCCAGATGGCGACGGTGCTCTGCCCCTCGACGATGCAGGCCACCGGCGGACGCTCATCGACGGACTGCTGCACCCGCTCCGTCCGGCAGCTGGTGGGATCGCTGAGAAGGCAGACGGACAGGATCACGAACATGCTGGCTCCGTTGCAGGCGGGTCGCGCGACGGCGCGAGGATGTCCCGCACCGCCCAAGCCCGCAAGCCTCAAGGCTCGGGCTTCTCCCTGCGGCACAGGGTCTTCATGTAGGCGCCGTCGCGCAGGCTCTCGCGCAGGCCGCCGCGGGCGATGATCTCCTGCCATCCGGTGTTGCAGCCGAGCTCGTTGTCGACGTGCACGGCGCGGGAGACGATGGCGTTGCTCTCGTCGCACGAGGGCGTCGGCGTCGTCGCCAGGCAGACCAGCACGATGGCCTGGAAGCCGTACATGATGCCTCCTACTTCCCGCAGTCCAGCTGCTTCTCCTCGATGGAGAAGATGTCGCCCTCCTTCACCGCGAGGTTCTTCGCGGTGCAGGTGCGGCCCTTCGCGTCGGTGAGCCTGGCGTCGTAGGTGCCGGTCGAGACGCCGGTGATCTTCAGCCGCTCGTCGTGATCGACCGAGCCGTCCTTGTCGTTCTTCGCCTGGTCGGGGCCGTAGTCCTGCGTGCCGGCGGGCGCCAGCTGCAGCTCCGTGACGGTGTTGTCGGTGAGGTTCCACATCTTCGTCGCCTTGGCGGCGAAGGCGGAACCCGCCGGCGCAAGAAAGAGGGCGGCGGCAAGCGGGAGAAGGGTGCGCATCGTGGGCCTCGCGAAGATCAAGGTCTACAGCTGCGCCTGGATGCGCTTGCCGATCTCGTAGGCGCGGCGCTCCAAGAGGCTCGGGGTGTCGCAGACGTAGGACAGCGCCTGGCGCCGCTCCTTGAAGATGCGCTGATCCCAGCTGAAGTCGCGGTTCGCCTCGGTGGCGGCGATGCCGGTCGGGCCCTTCACGTCGGTCAGCGCCGCGCTGATCTTGTCGGACTCGGTGCGCATCCGCTCGGCGAGGCGCTCCTGGCCGGCGGCGTAGCGCATGATGCCGGCCAGGATCTCGGCCCGGTTCGAGTTGATGACGTCGAGGGTGCCGACGAACAGCTCGGTCAGCTTCTTCGTCTTGTCCGGCCCGGCCGTCTTGGCGAAGTCGGTGATCAGCGTGTCCGCCTCGTCGAGCGGCAGGCGGCGCGAGGCGAGCTTCTGCGCCAAGCCGGCGACGTCGTTGTCCTGGTCCCAGCCCTGGCCCTGGGCGAGGTCGGGACCGGACCAGATCGTGCCGGCGGAGATCGTCGAGACCTTGCGCTGCGCGCAGGGCCATTCCACCGGCCTCTCGGGTTCCGCCGAGGCGTAGGAGGTGGTGGTGCCGGCGTTGTCGCCGGCCTTGGGCAGGGCGGTGCCGCTATCGGC
>CALMRL010000568.1 GCA_937873345.1 uncultured Beijerinckiaceae bacterium
CGCTTCGTCGAGGCGCTCGACGTCGGCCGCTTCCACGGCATCGGCCCGGCCACCGCGGCCAAGATGCGCCGCCTCGGCATCGCGACCGGCGCCGACCTGCGCGCCCGCGACCTCGGCTTCCTGCAGGCCCGCTTCGGCAAGGCCGGCTCGTACTACTTCAACATCGCGCGCGGCATCGACGACCGCCCGGTGCGGGTCAACCGCATCCGCAAATCGGTCGGCGCGGAAAAGACCTTCATGGCCGACGTCACCCGCCTCGAGGCGATGCGCGACGCCTTGCAGCCGGTCCTCGACAAGGTGTGGACGGCGGCGGAGCGGATGGAGGTGCGCGCCCGCTCGGTGACGCTGAAGGTCAAGTACGCCGACTTCCGGCAGATCACCCGCGCCCGCTCGCTCGGGGCGGCGGTGGCAAGCCGCGGCCAGCTCGAAGCGATTGCCCTCGAACTGCTGCGCCCGGTCGCCGAGGAGGCGAAGCCGGTACGCCTCCTCGGCGTGTCGCTGTCGGCGCTGGAGGCGGGCGAGGCAGTGCACACGGGGCAGTTCGCGATGCTGTTCGAGGCGGTAGTGGATTGACCGTCATCGCGAGCCGACGGCTACCGCGCGGTGTAGTCCGCGTACTGCCCGGTCTTGCGGAAGCGCCCGAGGTAGCGCGGCACGAAGCTCTCGAAGGATTGCGGCTTGATGCCGAGCCCCTGCAGCGTCCGCTCCTCGCGCAATGCGGCGGCGGAGACGACGTTGTCGGACTTCAACAGCTCGACCTGGTCACGCGTCATGTCGAGCATGGCGGGGAACAGGCCGAGGCTGAGCCGCTTCACGCCCTCGGTCACCCGCGCCATCGCGCTCGCGGCGGGGAAGGGCAGCGCGACCAGCGGCTTCCTGCGGCCGGTAGCGTCGAGGACGAAGCGCATGATCTCGGCAAAGGAGCGCCGTTCCGGTCCGCCGAGCTCGTAAACCGTGCCGGGCTTGGCCTCGCCGTCGAGTGCCCTGGCCACCGCCTCGGCGACGTCGCCGACGAACACTGGCTGCAGCAGGCTCGTGCCGCCGCCGATCAGCGGCAGCGCCGGCATCAGCCGCGCCATCGCGGCGAAGCGGTTGAAGAACTTGTCCTCCGGCCCGAACACCACGGAGGGGCGCAGGATCACCGCCTCGGGGAAGAGGCGCAGCACGTTCGCCTCGCCCGCGGCCTTGGTGCGGGCATACTCCGCCGCCGAGGAGGCATCGGCGCCGATCGCCGACACCTGCACGAAGCGGTTGACGCCGGCCGCCTTGGCCGCCTCGCACAAGGTCGCGACGCCCTTATCGTGAAGCTCGGCAAATCCCTGCTTGGCGGTCGGCGCCAGCAGGCCGACGAGGTTGACCACCGCTTCGGCGTCGCGCACCGCGCTGGCGACAGAGGCGGGAAAGCGCAGGTTGGCCTGCACGGCGACGATCTGGCCAACCTTGCCGGACGGCTGGGTGACGTAGGCGGAGCCGGGTCGACGCGAGGCGATGCGCACCCGCCAGCCGTGCTCGGCCAACGCCTTGGCGACGTAGCGGCCGAGGAAACCGGATCCGCCGAAGACCGTGACGAGCCGGCCGGTCTTCACCAGGGTCTCACCCGCCATCGTCCCGCTCCGTCGCAGCCGCCCGCCGATGCGGGATCAGGTGCACCAAGGCGATAGCCTACACAAGAGGCGCAGCTCGACGCCTCACTCCTGTTGTACCTACTTGGCGGTGCCGCCGCCGTTGGCGGAAGGCGGGATCACAGGGGTCGAATTGGGTTGCGGCACGGGGGCCGGCTTGTGCATGCCGGGATCGACATCGGCCTTGGGCGTGATCACGCCGTCGCTCTTCGACAGCTTGGAGCTGAGGCTCTCGCCCGAGCCGCCGTCGGCGCGCCCGGTCCCCTGCGTCTCCTGCGCCGACGCCGCGCCGGCGAGGGTCAACATCGCGACCGCGGCGAGGCCGGCGGCGAGTGCGATTCTGGTCATGGACATCTCCTTGCAGAATTTTGGCCCGGCGAACGAACGACGCGACGCCATCGTTCCTGAGGCCGCCTCGGCCGAGGGATGGTCGGGGAACGCATTTCTCCGGCCGCGCGTCGCGGCGCGACGAAGCGATGAGGATGAGCGAGGGGTTGGGAAGGCGCTTCCCTCGCATTTTCCCGCGATCTCGCCTATCTCGACTGAGGAAGCCAGACACACCATGACCCGCACCCGATGACCGCGATCGTCTCCGCCAACCTGCTCGCCACCGGCCGCGTCGCCTATCTCGGCCGCGAGGGCGCGTGGGTCGAGGACATCGCCGAGGCGACGGTCTACAGCGATGCCGCGGCGGCCGAGGCGGAGCTGGCGGCGGCGCAGCAGCGCGGCGGCGCGCTCGGCGTGGTCGAGCCTTTCGTCACCGGCTACACCAGGGCAGATCATCGCACGCTGCCGGAGGGCCGCCCGACGATGGCGTTGCGCGACGCCATCCGCGCGTTTGGGCCGACCGTCGGCTACGGCAGGCGGGCCGAGCAGGGGGACTGAGGCGGCCGACTGCCGAGGACGGCACCGCCCGAAGGATCAAGGCATGTATCGATACGACGAGTTTGACGCCGGCTTCGTGGCCGAGCGCGTTGCCCAGTTCACCGACCAGGTCGAGCGTCGCCTCGCTGGTACGCTGAGTGAAGACCAGTTCAAGCCGCTGCGGCTGATGAACGGCGTGTACCTGCAGCTGCACGCCTACATGCTGCGCGTCGCCATCCCCTACGGCACGCTGTCGTCGCGCCAGATGCGCTGCTTCGCCCACATCGCCCGCACCTATGACAAGGGCTACGGGCACTTCACCACGCGGCAGAACCTGCAGTTCAACTGGCCGGCGTTGAAGGACGTGCCGGCGATCCTGCGCGAGTTGGCGGCGGTCGAGATGCACTGCATCCAGACCTCGGGCAACTGCATCCGCAACACAACCGCCGACCAGTTCGCCGGCGCCGCGGCCGACGAGATCGAAGACCCACGCCCCTACGCCGAGATCATCCGGCAGTGGTCGTCGCTGCACCCCGAGTTCTCGTTCCTGCCGCGCAAGTTCAAGATCGCGCTGACCGGCGCGCCGTCGGACCGCGCCGCGATCCAGGTGCACGACATCGGCTACCAGGTGGTGAAGGACGCGATGGGCGAGGTCGGTTTCGCCGTCTACGTCGGCGGCGGCCAGGGCCGCACGCCGCTCATCGCCCACCGCATCCGCGAGTTCCTGCCGAAGGCGGACCTGCTCAGCTACACCAACTCGATCCTGCGCGTGTACAACCTCGAAGGCCGGCGCGACAACAAGTTCAAGGCGCGCATCAAGATCCTCGTGCACGAGAAGGGCGCCGACGCGATCCGCGAGGCCGTCGAGGCCGACTTCGCCGCGAACCACGATGCCGGTCTCACCCTGCCGCAGGGGGAGATCGACCGCATCACCGCCTACTTCACCCTGCCCGACCTCGCCGCCCGGCCGCAGGTGTCGGCCGCGGTGGAGGCGCGACGCACGAGCGACCCCGCCTTCGCCCGCTTCCTCGCGCGCAACGTCTTCCCGCACAAGGTGCCGGGCCACGGCGTGCTCACAGTGTCGCTAAAGCCGACCGACGGCATCCCCGGCGACGCCACTGCCGAGCAGATGGACCACCTCGCCGACCTCGCGCAGCGCTATTCCGCCGACGAGCTGCGCGTCTCCCACGAGCAGAACATCGTGCTGCCGCACGTCAGGCTCGACGACCTGCCGGCGATCTACGACTCGTTGCGCGCCAACGACCTCGCCGCCGACAACGTCGGGCTGGTCTCCGACATCATCTGCTGCCCCGGCCTCGACTACTGCGCGCTGGCGACCGCGCGCTCGATTCCGATCGCGCAGGCGATCTCGAAGCGCTTCGCCGAGCCGGAACGGACGGCAGAGATCGGCGACTTGCGCGTCAAGATCTCCGGCTGCATCAACGCCTGCGGCCACCACCACGTCGGCCACATCGGTATCCTCGGCCTCGACAAGGCCGGGCAGGAAACCTACCAGCTGACGCTGGGCGGCAGCGCCGACGAGCGGTGCTCGATCGGCGACATCACCGGTCGCGGCTTCTCCGCCGAGCGGATCGTCGATGCCGTGGAAACGGTGGTCGATACCTACCTTAGCCATCGCACCGGCGCGGAGGAAAGCTTCATCGACGCTTATCGCAGGCTCGGCATGAAGCCGTTCAAGGAGGCGCTCTATGTCCCCGCGGCCTGACCCGCGCCGCTTGATCGGCAGGGCCTGAGCGGCATGCGCTACTTCAAGGACGGCACCTTCGCCGACGATCCCTTCGCCGGCGCGGAGACGCTCTCCGGCCCCGACTGGCTGGAGCGTCGCGGCAGCGCCCTGCCCTCGCCGCTGGTGCTGCAGCTCGACCCCGGCTTCGACGTCGAGGCGATCCGGGGGCTCGGCCAGGAACGGTTCGGCAACGAAGGGCTGGACGGCGTCGCTTGCGTGAAGATCGCTTTCCCCAAGTTCACCGACGGGCGCGGCTACTCCATGGGCTGGCTCTTGCGCACCCGCCTCGGCTACGCCGGCGAGATGCGCGCCGTCGGCGATGTGCTTTACGACGAGATGCAGCTGATGGCGCGCTGCGGCTTCGACGGCTTCGAGATCGTCGACGAGCCGACGCTCGCCCTGCTGCGCGACGGCCGCAGGCTGGAGACGATCCGCCGGTTCTACCAGCCCGGCCTGGAGCCCGAGGTGCCGGCCGGCACGCGGCCGTGGGCGCGGCGCTCGGCTTGAGCCACCCCACCGGACGGTCCGTTCCGCACGGGTCCGGTCTGCGGAACCTTGCCTCCCAGCACCTGTTGCCGGGCGGACCCCAAGGCATCCCGCGAGACGACCATGCCCGACATCAAGCAGGCCAAGATCCTCATCATGGCGACCGACGGCTACGAGCAGTCGGAGCTGTTCGTGCCGTTGGAAAAGCTGCGCGCAGCCGGCGCCACCGTCCACATCGCGGCGCCGAAGAAGGGTCCGATCAAGGGCTGGAACGAGACCGACTGGGGTAAAGCCGTCGACGCCGACATGGAGATCGACGACGTCGACTCCGACGAGTTCGACGCGCTGGTGCTGCCCGGCGGCCAGATCAATCCCGACAAGCTGCGCATCAACGAGCGGGCGATCGAGCTGGTGTTGGACTTCCTCGACTCGGAGAAGGTCGTCGCCGCGATCTGCCACGCGCCCTGGCTGCTCGTCGAGGCTGACGCGGTGGAGGGCCGGACGCTGACCTCCTGGCCGTCGGTGAAGACCGACATCGAGAATGCAGGCGGCGACTGGATCGACGAGGAGGTCGTCGTCGACGGCAATATCATCACCTCGCGCAGCCCCAAGGACCTCGACGCCTTCGTCACCGCCATCATCGAGGAGGTCGAGCAGACCGAAGGCGAGCAGCGCCACTCCGCCTGACCCGCGCGGACAGCCAGACAGCCAGACAGGACACCTATGCTTTCCGAACTGAACCCCGAGGAGGTCTGCTTCCTCATCGTCAAGCTGCGCGAGTTCGGCGTCCAAGCCGAGCCGAACCTCGGCGGCGGCTCGGATGCCAGCGACGATAAGTTCGTCGCCGTCTTCAACAGCGAGGCCGATCCGAGCGTCAACCGCGAGGCAAAGGGGTTGATCGAGGCGATGAACGTCGACGAGCAGCGCGAGCTGATCGCGCTCTCCCTCGTGGGGCACGGCGACTACGGCAGGGAGGAGTGGTCCGACGCGCTCGCCGCCGCCGATTCGCACCCCGAGCCGACCGTCACCGAGTACCTGCTTGGCATCCCCACCGTCTCCGACGATCTCGAAGAGGGCCTGTCGATCTTCGGCTTCTCCTGCGAGGACATGGCGACGGGCCGGCTGTAGGCGCTCAAGCCGCGAGCAGCGCTTCGAGGTAGCGGCGCACCTCGGCGAGGCCGCCAAGCCTTTCGCCCGCGCAGCTCTGGCCCTCGCCGACCTTCATCGATAGGCCGCCCATTGCGTTGATGACCGCGAAGCCCTTCTCGTCGGTAAGGTCGTCGCCGATGAACAGCGGCGTCCGCCCGGCGAAGGGTGGATGCTCCATCAGGGCGATGATCGCCCTGCCCTTGTCGCTTGCCGGTGACTTCACATCGGCGACGAGCTTGCCGTGCTGCACCTCAAGTCCGTGAGGCGGCAGCAGCTCGGCGAGGAAGCTGACGATGTGCTCGCCCATCGTCGGCGCCAGCCGGTAGTGCAGACCGATCGCCGCGCCCTTGTCCTCCAGCATCGAGCCTGGGTGCGCCTCGATGAAGCGGCGCAGCGGCTCGCGCACCGCGTCGAGCGTGCTCGCCGCGACCGTATGCACTTCTCCGCCTGGGACGCGCAGCTCGGCGCCGTGGGTGCCGGCGGCGGTGAGGACGAGCGGCGCGACGATGCGGTCGATGTCGGTGAGCCCGCGGCCGCTGTTCAGGGCGAGCGCGCCGCCCGTCGCCTCGCGCAGCCGTCCCAGCAGATCAAGCAAGCCGGTGTCCGCGACGACGTCCTCCGGCCTGTCCTTGAAGCCGAGCAGCGTCCCGTCGATGTCGAGGAACACCGCGGCGTCGCGAGCGGACAGGCGGGGTTTGCGGTCAGGCGCGGTCATGGCTAATCCTCGCGGCAGCGGCCTCCTCTGCCATGGCGGCACCGCTCCGATCCACCCTCGAAGCGCGGAACGGAGCGCATTTCGCGACCGGACACGCCCATGCACGACGACATCGCCGCAGCGATCACCCGGGCCAGCCTCGCTCTGGTGCGCTCCGGCCTCAACCACGGCACCGCCGGCAACGTCTCGGTGCGTGACGGCGACGCGATGCGGATCACGCCCTCCGGCATCCCGCCGGAGCAGACGGATGCGGCGATGATCGCCCGCGTGCCGCTCGCCGATGCCGAGGCGTGGAGCGGCCCCGAGCCGCCGTCGAGCGAGTGGCGCCTGCACCGCGACATCTACCGCGCCCGCGCCGACGTCGGGGCGATCGTGCACACGCATTCGACGTATGCCACCGTGCTGGCGACGCAGCGCCGCGACATCCCGGCCGTGCATTACATGATCGCCGCGTTCGGCGACGCGGTGATTCGCTGCACCCCCTACGCCCCCTTCGGCACGCAAGCGCTCTCCGACCTGATCGTCGAGCACCTTGGGCCGCGCCACGGCGTGCTACTCGGCAACCATGGCATGGTCGCCACCGGCGACACGCTGGTTCAGGCGATGTGGCGCTGCGGCGAGCTGGAGTCGCTGGCGAAGCTCACCGTGCTGGCGACGCCGCCCAGCGAGCCGGTCCTGCTCTCGGCGGACGAGATCGCCCGCACGATCGAGCGCTTCGCCGGCTACGGCATGACCGCTCGGGCGCCGCGCCGAGAAGCATGAGCCCCGCACCGCGACTCAGCGTGACCGCCGCGGGTGCTGGAGCGGGACGCGGCGACGTGCTAGACAACGCCCACCGTCCCGGTAGCTCAGCAGGATAGAGCAACGGTTTCCTAAACCGTAGGTCAGGGGTTCGAATCCCTTCCGGGACGCCAGTAGAAACAATGATCTAACCATCATCGACCTCAGCAGCACGTCGCATCGTGTTGTGATCCGCTTTTATTCAAGGGGGCGCAAATGGTGATCGGGATGTGGCAGAACACATGCAACCGCGTCCGGCCACACTCTTCACTCGGCTACAGGTCACCAGTGCCCGTTACGTTCCCGGATTTTGTCCACCGGCGATCCAGGACTGTCACCATGCAGTAGCCTCTGGATCGGCTCAGTCCAAGACACCCGTCAGATCATTTTATCCCGATTCTGAGCTGGAGGTGAATGGTGCCTCCAGCAGGCGGGATCGCGAGCTTAAGCCTGTCCACCCTGCCCTTCATGTTGGCGGGGATGCGCTTGACGATCTGGTGCTCGGCGGAGCCGACGCGCTTCACCGGACGGGCCACGCGATAGAACATCGTAGCGCATAGCTGTTGCACAGCGCGCGACGGGAATAGGTCAGTTATGTCGTTAACTTACAGAAGACTTACAACAGTCCGGAAGGATGGTGCCCAGGGGCGGAATCGAACCACCGACACTGCGATTTTCAGTCGCATGCTCTACCAACTGAGCTACCTGGGCGCGCTGGCCTCGAAGCAGCCAGCGAGATGGGCTTATAGGAGCAGCTCGTCGGCTTTGTCCAGCCGAGCCGTCTCAGCCTCACGAAACCGGCGTCAGGCCGGCGACACAGCGCGGAAGCGCTCGCGCGCGGCGTCGATCGCCTCGAAACCGGCCGGCGTCCGCCTCTGCCAGAAGGTCCAGCCGTTGCAGGAGGGCAAGCCCTGCACCAACGCTCCGACCTTGTGGATGGAGCCGGCGATGGCGCCGAGCGCCACCGTGCCGTCGGCTCGCACCTGCACCTGATGGCGGCGGCCGGCATCGCTCAGCATCTCGCCGGGACGGATCAGTCCCGCCTCGACCACGGACAGGAAGGAGACGCGACGTTCGGCACGCTTCGACGGCGTCTCGCCGAGCAGCTCGGTCGCGAGCGGTTCCACCGCGGCGACGCGCTCGATCGCGGCGCGGGCATAGACGGGATCGCGCTCGATGCCGACGAAGCGGCGGCGCAGGCGCTTGGCCACGGCGGCGGTGGTGCCGGAGCCGAGGAAGGGATCGAGCACGAGGTCGCCGGGCTTGCTCGCCGCCAGCAGGATGCGCGCGATCAGCGCTTCGGGCTTCTGCGTCGGATGCACCTTGCGGCCCGCGTCGTCCTTCAAGCGCTCGGTGCCGGTGCAGATCGGGAAGAACCAGTCCGAGCGCATCTGGCAATCGTCGTTGGCCGCCTTCATCGCCTCGTAGTTGAAGGTGTAGCTCTTGGCGTCCGGCGAGCGTGAGGCCCAGATCAGCGTCTCGTGGGCGTTGGTGAAGCGCCGGCCTCGGAAGTTGGGCATCGGATTGGCCTTGCGCCAAACGATGTCGTTGAGGATCCAGAAGCCTTCGTCCTGCAGCGTCGCGCCCACCCGGAAGATGTTGTGGTACGAGCCGATGACGAAGAGGGTGCCGTTCCTCTTCATCACGCGCTTCACCGCGGCGAGCCAGCGGCGGGTGAAGCCGTCATAGTCGGAAAAGCTCGCGAACTTGTCCCAATCGTCGTCGACCGCGTCAACCATGCTCTGGTCGGGACGCGTCAGGCTCGATTCGAGTTGCAGGTTGTAGGGCGGGTCGGCGAAGACGAGATCAAATGTATCGGCGGGCAGAGACGCCAAGCGCTCGATGCAATCGCCGATAATGATCTCGTCTTCGACCGTCCTGACAGTGGAAACGGCATGCAGGCGCCGCGCTTTCGAAGGCTCAGTACGCGAGACCTTGATCTGAGACTTCGAGCCGAGAGACTCGGCATGCGCGATACGCATCGACAAACACCGTATACGCAACCAACTGACGATGATGACATTGCGCCACCGCGGTAAAGGGCGCGTTAGGGTTGACCACCGCGCACTGTGCTCTTTTCGGACAGCGCGGCTGCCTCCGGCTCGCGATCGGGGGCTGGAGAGAGAAGCCTGGCGACCGGTGCGAAGGAGCGGCGGTGCAGCGGGCAGGCCCCGTGCGTCGCCAGGGCCGCGAGGTGCGCGCGGGTGGGATAACCGACATGGCGGGCGAAGCCGTAGGCGGGATGGGCAGAGTCGGCCAACCGCATTAGGCGGTCGCGGGCGATCTTGGCGAGGATTGAGGCAGCCGCGATGCTAGCGCTCGTGCCATCCCCACCGACGATCGTCTCGCCCGCGCAGGCGAGGCCTTCCGGCATGTCGTTGCCGTCGACGAGGATGTAGGTCGGCGCGATGCTCAAGGCCGCCAGCGCCCGCCGCATCGCGAGATGGGTCGCGCTGCGGATGTTGACCGCATCGATCTCGGCCGGCGAGGCGAAGGCGATCGCGGTCGCCCGCGCCGTGGCCAGGATCTCGTCGAAGAGCGCCTCGCGGCGAGGCGCGGCGAGGCGCTTGGAATCGTCGAGGCCGGTGGGTACGCGGGCAAGGTCGAGCACCGCCGCCGCCGCGCACACCGGCCCGGCAAGGGGTCCGCGGCCCGCCTCGTCGATCCCAGCGACAGGCCGAACGCCAGCCTCAGCCAGGGCGCGCTCACGCCGGATGTCCGGTCGCCGCCTGTCACGCGTCCTATGCCCTCCCATCATCCCCGTCCGGCTTTGAGTCGCTGTCGGGCGATGCTAAGCCCGCGCCGCGAAGGTGGAAACGATCGGGCACGGGCTATGGCTGACGAGATGCAGGCGAGCGGCGTGCTCCTGCCGCGCACGAACGAGTTCGGGCCGGTCGGTGCGGTGCCGGCGCTGCGCGGGACGACATCGGCGGAGAACGACGAGGCGCCGGCGCGCGGCGTCTTCGCCAATCTCGTCAGAGGCGACGGCGACATCGTCGGATTGGTGGCCTACTCCATCTACAAGCAGCACAAGCTCGACTGGCTGCGCGCCTTCCAGCTGGCACAGGGCCGCGCGCCAAACGAGGCCGAACTCGCCTCCTATCTTTGCGGCGAGGGCACGCCGCGCCGCCTCGCCACCTACCGCCATCTCGCGAACGCGACCTTGGCGGGCCAAGGACCGCAGGTCGGCTCCCTTGACGATGCCGTACCGGCGGCGAGTTTGGAGCATGGCCGCCGCTCCACCCTTCTGGAACGAAGCGGCCTGACGGCGGGACAGGTCGCGGTCTACGCGCTGATCGCCGCGATCTTCATCGTCGGCGTGGTGCTCGCCCTGCGTTTTACCGCAATGCCGCCGCACTGACGCGGGCCTAGAACAGCGAGAGCTGCTGTCCTTCCGCCTGCGGTCTGCGGAACAGGTCCGTGCGCAGCTTGACGCGCTCGACGCCAAAGTCGTTGCGCGTGAGGGCAGCCTCGAAGCGCCGGCCGATCATCCAGGCGAAGGGGCCGTTGCCGGTCATCCGCGTTCCGAAGGTTGCGTCATAGGCCTTGCCGCCGCGGGTCGAGGCGACGAGCGTCATCACGTGACGACGTCTATCGGGGTAGTGCCGCACGAGCCAGTCTTCGAAAAGATCGCGTACCTCGAGCGGCAGGCGCAGCATCACGTAGCCGGCCTCCACCGCGCCGGCTGCGGAGGCGCGGGTTAGGATCGTCTCGATCTCGGCGTCGTTGATCGCGGGAATGACCGGAGCCACCATCACGCCCGTGGGGATGCCGGCACGCGTCAGTTCGGCGACGGCGTGCAGCCGCCGCTCCGGCGTGCTCGCCCGCGGTTCCATCCGGCGGGCGAGGTCGGGATCCAGCGTCGGCAACGACACCGCCACCTTGACCAGCCCCTTCGCCGCCATCGGCGCCAGGATGTCGAGGTCGCGCAGTACCAAAGCCGACTTGGTGACGATGGCGACGGGATGGCAAGCCGACGCCAGCACCTCCAGGATCGACCGCGTGATCGACCGCGTCCGCTCGATCGGCTGGTAGGGATCGGTGTTGGCGCCGAGCGCAATCACCTTCGGCTCGTAGCGCGGCGTCGCCAGCTCGCGCCGCAGAACCTCGGCGGCGCCCACCTTGGCGAACAGCTTCGTTTCGAAATCCAGTCCCGGCGACAGGCCCATGTTGGCGTGGCTCGGCCGCGCGTAGCAGTACGAGCAGCCGTGCTCGCAGCCTCGGTACGGATTGATCGACAGGTCGAAGGAGAGGTCAGGCGAGTCGTTGCGGGTGATCACCGTGCGCGGGCGCTCTTCGACCACTTCGGTTTGGATCGCGGCCCGCTCCTCGGCCGCATCCCATCCGTCATCCTCGCGGATGCGCTCGTGGCGCTCGTAACGACCCGCCGGGTTGACGGCCGAGCCGCGGCCGCGCAACGGCTTGGCACCGGCGCGCGAATCACGAGTCGGCAGACCCAACTCGTTGAAGGTCGCGTACAGACGGGCGCGCCCGACGGGAACGGAAGTGGATCGTTGCGGAGAGAAATGCGCCGACACGTTCATCAGACCTCGTGATGACGAGAACATTAAGTGAACATGGGGGAGAAGTCCAGCTCGGCTGTGGACAACTCGGCTCCTTCGCTTGCTTTTCGCCCGAGGGATTCTCGCGCGTCAAGCCGATGGCCGCGCTTCCCGACGAGGCGTATCGACTCACGTGATCTCGACGATCGTTCTTGAGCCCCGCACCTTCCCGTCCGGCGGGATCGGGCGAGGCCTGGTGGTGCGATCGCTCGCTTGGCTGGTCGGCGCGGCCGTTGCCGGCGTGGTCGGCCAAGTGGTGCTCGCCGCTTCCGCCGACCTTGACTTGGCGAGCGTCGCCGACGCCGTCGGCAGCCGCCTCGTCGAGGCTGATGACGAGGGCGGACGCCTGCGTGCCGCTGCCGCGGTCGTACGATCCGATCCCGTGCTGGTCCTCCTCGCCGGCTACGCCGCGGATGCGACCCTGGTGGAGGAGCTGGCGCGCGGCGCCTCAGTCGCGGCGAGGCTGCTCGCCGAGCCGACGACGCTGGTGCAACGCCTCTTTCCCGCGCGCGCAGCCATGGTCGGCGCGCTGACCTCGGTTTCGAGGCTTCGAACTGCCCGCGACTTCGATGCGCTGAGGCATGCGAGCCGTTCCACGCCCGTGATGTCGGCGCGGGCGCGGGCGCTGGCCTGAGCGCTAATCCCGATCGACGTCGCCTGCGCCGGCGAAGGTATCGCAGGCGCTCACCTTGCCGCTGTCGAGCCCGGTCTTCAGCCAGCGCACGCGCTGCGCCGACGAGCCGTGAGTGAAGCTGTCGGGCACCGCATACCCCTGCGAGCGCTCTTGAAGCGTATCGTCGCCGATCGCCTGGGCCGTATTCACCGCCTTCTCGACGTCGCCGGGCTGCAGGAAGTTGTCCTTCCTGTTGGCGTTGGCCGCCCAAACCCCCGCGAAGCAGTCCGCCTGCAGCTCGATGCGCTGCGACAGCGCGTTGCGTTGCGTCGTGCCGGATCGCTGCTCGGCCGCCTGCACCTTGCCCAGCGTGCCGAGCAGGTCCTGCACGTGGTGGCCGATCTCGTGCGAGATGACGTAGGCGTAGGCGAAGTCGCCGCCGCCGCCGAGCTTCTGCTTCATCTGCGCGAAGAAGGAGAGGTCGAGGTACACCTTCTTGTCGATCGGGCAGTAGAAAGGCCCCGTCGCGGCCCGCGCTCCGCCGCAGGCCGAGCGGGTCTGGCCGCTGAACAACACGAGCTCCGCCGGCTTGTAGCGCACGCCGGTCTGCTCGGGCAGCACGCGCGACCAGGTGTCCTCGGTCTCTCCAAGGATGGCGGCGGCGAATTGCCCCAGCTGGTCGCGCGGCGCTCCGCTGCGACTCACACCGCGCGCGTCCTGTTCGCGACCGTCGCGGTAGGGCGTCTGGACCTGGCCGGTCGCAGGGCCGCCCTGGCGACCGCCCTCGACCATTTCGGCGCCGTTGGATCAGCACGCGCGGATCGATGCCGAGCGCCCAGCCGATCAGGCCGAGCACGACGATGGTGCCGAGACCGAGTCCGCCGGCGCCGACCATGCCTCCGTTGCCGGAATCGGAGCCATCGGAGCCGTCATCCCCGCGGCGGTCTTCGATATCGTTCGAGCGGCGGAAGTTGTCCCATTCCATGGTCGGTCCCCCCGGCCTTCAGCGATCGGACGGCTCTAGCCGATCGCGCCCCGCGCCGCCATTCGCTGCCGCGTCCCCAGCCAGCGCCTCGGCGATCATCTGCAGGTCGGTCCAGGCGCGACGTTTCCCGAGCGGCTGCTTCAGCAGGTAGTCGAGCGAGAAGGTGACGAGGGTCTTCACGGTGGTCGTATCGCCCTCGAAGCGGACGAAGCGCCCGCGCAGGCGGCTCACCGGCTCGCGGCTGTCGAGGAGGGGCTGCGCCGCCCGTTCGCCGAGGCAGAGCAGGACGCGCGGCCGGGCCAGCTCGCTCTGCCGGCGGATGAACGGCAGGCAGAGCGAGGCTTCGAGTGGGGTCGGCGGGCGGTTGCCAGGCGGACGCCACGGCACGACGTGGGCGAGATAGGCGTTCTCGCGCGTCAGGCCGATCGCGCGCAGCATCGCGTCGAGCAGCCGGCCCTTGGCGCCGGCGAAGGCGCCCGCCTGCCGCTCGTCGTCGGAGTCCGGCGCGCCGCCGACCAGCATCAGCGGCGCGCCGGCGCGGCCGCCGGAGAAGATCATGCCGGTCGACTTGGCTGCGAGATCGCAACCGGGCAGCGTCGTCCAAAGGGCGGCGAGGTCATCGAGGTTCCCGGCCGAACCGGCCAGCGCCTCGGCCTGCCGCACCAGCGCCTCGGCGCTCGGCGGGACACCGGGGGATGGATGCGCCTGCGGGGCAGAGCGTCGCCGGGTCGGCTCCGCGACCGGCGCGTCCGCGGCTCCGGCGTGGGCGCGCTCGACGGGAAGCCGCTCGGAAAGCGTGAAGCCGTCGCGCGGTTCGTCGCCGATCGGCGCGTCAACGCCCATGGCGCCATACCAGCGCAGAAGCGCCTGCAAGGCCGCCGTCTCGTCGCCGACGTCGGAGGTGGTCGTCGTGGACCGCTCGGCAGCGTCGGCTTGTTCCATCGCGGCTCTTTGCCTACATCGCGGGATCAAGGAACGGAAGCGTCCCGGCGAGCACGCGGCGACGGCCGGACGGCGAGCGGGAACAGCGAGATGAGTGGCAGCGAGCAGGCCTTGGAACCGCGCGAGAGCATGGATTTCGACGTGGTGATCGTCGGAGCCGGGCCTGCCGGTCTCGCGGCGGCGATACGGCTGAAGCAGCTCGATTCCGAGCTCTCCGTGGTGGTGCTAGAGAAGGGTTCCGAGGTTGGAGCCCACATCCTCTCGGGGCTGGTGATGGATCCCGCTGCGCTCGACGAGCTGTTGCCGGACTGGCGCGGGGATGCGGCGCGGCCGCTGACGACCGAGGTCGGCGAGGATCGCTTCTACTATCTCACCCGCTCACGCTCAGTGCCGCTGCCGGCGTGGGCAATGCCACCGCTGATGTCGAACCACGGCAACTTCATCGGCTCGCTGTCCGACGTCGCCAAGTACCTTGGATCGCGCGCGGAGGCGCTCGGCGTCGACATCTACCCCGGTTTCGCCGCGACCGAGCTGCTGACGGAAGGCGACCGCATCGTCGGCGTCGCTACCGGCGACATGGGGCTCGGCAGGAACAGCCTGCCCACGGGCAATTTCACCCGCGGCATGGAGCTGCGCGGCCGTTACACCCTGCTTGCCGAGGGCGCGCGCGGCACGCTGGCGAAGCAGCTGATCCAAGGCCGTGGCCTGCACGAGGCGGGCGAGCCGCAGAAGTACGGTATCGGCCTTAAGGAGCTTTGGCGGGTCAGGCCCGAGAACCACCGGCCGGGGCTGGTGCAGCACTCTTTCGGCTGGCCGCTCGATGCGTCCACCGGCGGCGGCTCCTTCGTCTACCACTACGGCGACAACCTCGTCGGCGTCGGCTTCGTCGTCCATCTGAATTACGCCAACCCGACGCTGTCGCCCTTCGACGAGTTTCAGCGCTTCAAGACGCATCCGCTGATGGCGGCGGTGCTGGAGGGCGGCGAGCGGCTGGTGTACGGCGCCCGCGCGATCACCGAGGGCGGCTGGCAATCCGTGCCGCGGCTCGCCGTGCCCGGTGCGGCGCTGATCGGTTGCGCCGCCGGCTTCGTCAACGTGCCGCGCATCAAGGGCTCGCACAACGCGATCCGCACCGGCATGCAGGCGGCGGAGGCCGCTGCGGCGGCGCTGAAGGCGGGGCGCTCGCACGACACGCTCGACAGCTACGCCGACGGCTGGCGCGATACGGCGGTCGGCCGCGATCTCCATCCCGTGCGCAACGTCAAGCCGTTGTGGTCGCGCTACGGCACGATCGGCGGCGTGATGCTCGGCGGGCTCGACATGTGGGCGAACACTCTGCTCAAGCGTTCGCCCTTCGGCACGATGAGGCATGGCAAGGCCGACCACGAAACGTTGAAGTCGCTGAAGGACGTCGCGGCAATCCGCTACCCGAAGCCCGACGGCAGACTGGCCTTCGACAAGTCCTCGTCGGTGTACCTCAGCGGCACCAACCACGAGGAGAACCAACCGCCGCACCTCGTGCTCGCCGACCCCGGCCTGCCGATCCGCGAGAACCTGCCGCGCTACGGTGCCCCCTCGCGCTTGTACTGCCCCGCTGGCGTCTACGAGGTGACCTATGCCGACGAGGCGGCGCGCACGGAGCCGAAGTTCGTGATCAACGCGCAGAACTGCGTGCACTGCAAGACGTGCGACATCAAGGATCCGGCGCAGAACATCACCTGGGTGCCCCCCGAAGGCGGCGGTGGACCGAACTACGCCGGCATGTAAGGCCAAGCCGCATCCCCCCACGGATGGAGAGGCCCATGAAAGCCCTGCGCATCGACAAGACCGATAGCGGCAGCTCGGCCGCGTTCGTCGACTTCTACGAGGGTGCGCTGATGCCGGGTAATGTGACGGTGCGGGTGTCGCACTCCACCGTGAATTACAAGGACGGGTTGGCGATCACCGGCAGGAACCCGGTGGTGCGCCATTTCCCGATGATCGGCGGCATCGATTTTGCCGGCACCGTCGAGACCAGCGACGACGCGGCCTTCGCGCCGGGCGACCGCGTGGTCTGCAACGGCTGGGGCCTCTCCGAGACGCATTTCGGCGGCTACGCTGAGAAGGCGCGAGTCAAGGGCGACTGGCTGGTCAGGCTTCCCGACAGCCTCAGCGAGCACGACGCGATGGCGGTCGGCACAGCCGGCTACACCGCGACGCTGGCGGTGATGGCGCTGGAGCGTCATGGTCTCACGCCTGCCGACGGCCCGGCGGTGGTCACCGGCGCGGCGGGCGGCGTCGGCTCGTTCTCGCTGATGCTGCTGAAGAAGGCCGGCTGGCACTGCCTCGCCGTGACCGGGCGCACGGCCGAGGCTGACTACCTCCGCGACCTCGGCGCCGCCGAGATCGTCGAGCGCGCCGAGCTGTCAGAGAGGGGCAAGCCGCTCGGCAAGGAGCGATGGGCGGCGGGCGTTGATTCTGTCGGCTCGTTCACGCTCGCCAATCTCGTGGCGCAGCTTAGGCGAGGCGGCGCCGTTGCCGCCTGCGGATTGGCGCAGGGCATGGACCTGCCTGCGAGCGTGGCGCCCTTCATCCTGCGCGGCGCGGCGCTGCTCGGCATCGACAGCGTTTACTGCCCGCGCGCGCGTCGCGAGGAGGCCTGGGCGCGCCTCGCCCGCGACCTCGACCGCGACAAGTTGGCGAGCGTGACGCGCACCATCCCGTTCGCTGAGGTGATCGATGCCGCCCACGCCATTCTCGAGGGCACAATCCGTGGCCGCGTGGTTGTGACGATCCCTTAACGG
>CALMRL010000569.1 GCA_937873345.1 uncultured Beijerinckiaceae bacterium
GATCGGGAGGGGGCTGGCGGATCGGCTCTGGGGTGATGACGGGATCGGGCATCAGTAGATCGGCATGCCGCCGGCCACCACCCCCAGCGCACCGGTGGTGTAGCTCGACTCGTCGGAGGCGAGATTGACGTAGGCCGGCGCCAGCTCGGCCGGCTGGCCGGGGCGGCCCATTGGCGTCTGACCGCCGAAGCCCTTCACCTGGTCCTCGTCCATCCCCGAGGGAATGAAAGGCGTCCAGATCGGCCCAGGCAGCACGGCGTTGACCCGGATGTTCTTCTCCGCGAGCGATTGCGCCAAGCCGAGCGTGAAGTTGGCGATCGCCGCCTTGGTCGCGCTATAGGGCAGCAGCGACGGCATCGGATGCTTGGCGTTGACGGAGGAGGTGTTCACGATCGCGCCGCCGTTCTTCATGTGCGGCACGGCGAAGTGCGTGATATAGAACAGGGCGTTGATGTTGACCTGGAAGGTCTTGTCCCATTCGGCGATGGTGACCTCGTCGAAGGACTGATGCACCTGCTGGTAGGCGGCGTTGTTGACCAGGATGTCGAGACCGCCAAAGGCGCCCACCGTCTCGTCGACGATGCGCTTGCAGTGCTCGGAGGCCTGGATGTCGCCGGGCAGCAGCACGCAGCGGCGTCCGGCCTTCTCGACCTGCTGCTTGATCTCGGCGGCGTCCTCGTGCTCGTCGAGGTAGGCGATGGCGATGTCGGCACCCTCGCGGGCGAAGGCAATGGCGACCGCCGCGCCGATGCCGCTGTCGCCGCCGGTGACCAGCGCCCGCTTGCCGGCGAGGCGACCGGACCCCTTGTAGCTCGCCTCGCCGTGGTCGGGCTTTGGGGTCATCAGCGAAGACTTGCCGGGGAAGCCCTGCTGCTGCGCCACCATCGGTGGCTTGGGATAGTCGATGGCCATCGGCTCGCTCCGCTGGGATCAGAGGCTGGGGTCAGGGAAAGCCGGCCACTGGCCGCGGGCCGCCTCCCCCCCCCCCCCGGCCCCCCGGGCCCGCAACTCTGCCTCCCGGGGCTACTCGGACTTCGCCGACTTGGGCTCGACGCCGAACTTGCTCATGCAGGTGCGGCGGAAGGCCTTGCGCTCGGCAAGCTTGTTCTTCGCCTTGGTCAGCCCCTTCTCGTCGGCCTCCACCGAGCACTTGGTGAGGAACGCCTCGATCTCGGCCTTGCTGAACGTCTTCTTGTCGGACGCGGGCTTCTCCTCAGCCGCGGGCTTGGACGCGGCCTTGCTATCGGCCGGTGCCGTCGAAGCGGTCTCGGCACGCAGGGGATGCGCGGCGACGGAGGCCAGCAGGGCCGCGGCGGCGAGCGTGCGAAAACTGCTCTTCATTCTGATCCTCGGAAGGTCGTCGCTGGAGAACGTCGAGACGCGGAAACGCCCGGCCTTGCGGGGAGACCGGGCGCGTCGTCATAGCACGATCATGAAGCGTCAGGCAGCTTTCGCCTGAGGCAGGCCGACAGACGCGACGTGCGGCTGGACCGACACACGGTGGTCGCGACGAACCGTCGGGGCCTGAACGCCTGCAACGACACGGACCTGGGAGCGAACGGCCACGAAACCCGAGGAGCCGAAGAAAGCGGAACGGAAACGAGCGGTCATCTGCAGCTCCATCAGGCTTGGAAGCCTCCCTAATGCATGACGCGCTGCAGCGATGCCTGTTTTCCGCTCCGCCATCGCCTTTATTTTATGTGCTCTGCCCGAAAAACTTTGCGGCAGGCGTTCAGGCTGCCTCAGCGTGCGCCAAGCGTGTTGCCGACGACCGAGCCGGCGACGTTGCCGACGCCGTCGATCGCAGAGCCGGCAAGGCCAAGGCCGCCGTCGACGATGCCGCCGACCGAGCCCAGCACGGGCGCGGCGAAGCCGACGCTGCGGCCGTTTTGCAGCGTATTGTAGCCGGGACCGGCGAAGCTCGACAGCGGCAGGGGGGTTCCGTCGGTGGCAACCGGGTTGGCGGGACGCGGGTTCACCGGGGTCGGGATCTGCGGAACCTGCGCCGAGGCGGTGGCGACGAAGGCGGCGCCGAGGAGGCCGGCGAGGGCGAGCGAGCGGATCATGGGTTTCTCCAAAGGTTGGCTATGCCGTTTGGCATAAGCTGTTCGATGGAGAGGCAATGTGCCTAGACAAGCATCGATCCATGCGCTTGCTGCAGCGCAGCATGCTCGCCGCCTCATGAACCGTCAGAAAAGCTGCCACAAAAAAGGGCTCCCGCAAGGGAGCCCTGAAGCGTTCTTCGATGCAGAAATGAGGCGACGTCAGATCGCCGCGTCGATCCACTTCTTCAGCTCGCCCTTGGGGGCGGCGCCGACCTTCTGCGAGGCCACCTTGCCGTCCTTGTAGAGCATCAGCGTCGGGATCGAGCGGATGCCGAGCTGCCCGGCGATGCCGGGATTCTCGTCGACGTTCACCTTGGCGATCTTCACCTTGCCCTCGAACTCGCGGGCGATCTCCTCGAGCGACGGCCCGATCATCTTACAGGGCCCGCACCACTCCGCCCAGAAATCCACCACCACCGGGACGCTGGCGCCGAGGACGTCGTCCTTGAAACTGTCGTCCGTGACCTTCACCGTGCTCATCGCGTCGCCTTCGATTGAATCGTGACCATTTCTTGGCAAGGAAACGTAGGAAGGGGACGCGGCGGGGTCAAGCGCGCGGCGCCAGGACGCCGGGGACGGGGCCAGCGGCGCGTCAGGTCTGGAACAGCGCCGCGTCGGCATCAGCGTCGAGCGCCTGCGTGTCGAGTTCGACAAGCACCGGCCCGCGCGTCCACACCAGCAGCGCCCGCACGGGGCGCTCCGGCCACAGCGGCTGCACCATGCGCCGATAGAGGGCGAGCTGCTCGCGGTAGGCGAGCGGCACCTCCGCGGTCGGCCGGCCGGTCTTGAAGTCGGCGACGACCACCGCTTCCGGCGTCGCGACGAGCCGGTCGACCTGGCCCGAGACGTCGCGCGTCGCGCCGCCGGGCGCCGCCAACCGTCCAGCCAGCGCCACCTCGGCCCGCGAGCCCTCGCCGAACAGCGTGGCGAGCGCGGGATGGCCGATCACCGCCAGCGCCTCGGCGAGCGCCTTGGCCTGCAGCGCCGCCGGCATGGCGTGGCCCCGCGCGCGCAGGTA
>CALMRL010000570.1 GCA_937873345.1 uncultured Beijerinckiaceae bacterium
CCGATGCCACCACCGCCGTGCCGCAGGCCATCGCCTCCAGGTTGATGATGCCGAAGGGCTCGTACACCGAGGGGCAGCAGAACACCGCCGCCGCCGAGTACAGCTCGATGACGTCGGCGCGCGGCAGCATCTCGCGCACCCAGACCACGCCCGGCCGCTGCGCCGCGACGCGGGCGACGCCCGCCTCCATCTCGGCGGCGATCGCCGGCGTGTCGGGCGCCCCGGCGCACAGCACCACCTGGAGCGAGGGATCGATCGCGGGGATCGCCTCGACGAGGTGGATGATGCCCTTCTGCCGGGTGATGCGGCCGACGAACAGCACGAAGGGCCGCGACGGATCGATGCCGTGGCGCGCCAGCACGCCGGTGCCACCCTGCGCCCGGTTTGGTCGCGCGCGGTACTCGTCGAGGGCGATGCCGTTGGGCACGACGTGGACGCGCGCCGGGTCGACGGCGAAGTGCTTCAGCACGTCGGCGCGCGTCTCCTCCGACACCGCGACCACCGCGTCGGCCGCCTCGATCGCCGTGCGCTCCATCCAGGCGGAGAGGTGGTAGGCGTTGCCGAGCTGCTCGACCTTCCACGGCCTGAGCGGCTCCAGCGAGTGGACCGTGAGGACATAGGGCACGCCCCACAGCTTAGCCGCCAGCAGCCCGCCGATGTCGGTGTACCAGGTGTGGCAGTGCACGAGATCGGCGTCGAGCCGGTCCTTGGCCATCGCCAGCGAGCGATGGAGGGCGTCCACCGCCCCCTTGAAGCGCGGGTCCGAGCCTTCGGCCGCCTCCGGCCAGGCGGGATAGCCGCGCACGGTGAGGGCGCCGTCCTCGACGCGCTGCTCGCCGAAGCAGCGCACGGCGACGCCGACGTGGGCGGACAGGGCGCGGGCGAGGTATTCGACGTGCACCCCCGCGCCGCCGTAGACGTGCGGGGGATACTCGTTGGTGAACAGGGCGATCTTGCGCATGGCTCGGCGGGCTGCGACGGGGAAACCCGTCATACCGCGGCCGGGCCGCGGCGCCCATCCGTGATTGCGAGCGCCCCGCAACGCATGGAGCGCGGTCGCCATTCCCTCGACGACGCCAGCACGAGGACTCCGCCGATGACCCCCGACGCCTTCTCGGCCACCCTCGCCGCCGCTTCCCCGCCAGAGGGCCTCGCCGCGCCGCTTGCCGCCCTGTGGTGGGCCGGGCGCGGCGACTGGGATCAGGCGCACGCCCTCGCCCAGGACGATGCCAGCCGCGACGCCGCCTGGGTCCACGCCCACCTCCACCGTCGCGAGGGCGACGAGGGCAACGCCCGCTACTGGTACCGCCGCGCAGGGCGGCCGGCGGCGACGGGGCCGCTTGAGGCGGAATGGCGGGCGATGGCGGCGGCGCTGCTCGGCGGACCCGCGTGAGGATGCGAACCGCCTCCGTTCGCTCGTGCAGGTCTTTGCCCGAGACGACTTCGCGACGAGCTGCTCCCGAGCGGCAGATTGCGGGTCTGGACGTTTGATCCGTGACGGAAGCTGGCCGGAAGCGGCTTGTCTCCTTTGGAAAGCGGTTTGCAGGGCAGCGGACATAGCCACCCCGGCAGCTGTCGACCCTCATTGGTCATAACGTCCAAATGGCAAACTTCTCTGAAGCAGACGTTCATGCTCAGATGGCATGGTCGGAAAGCTGAGAAACGACTTGATGATCAAATAAGAGGCGGATAAGAACTTACGTTTTAGCGGATATTACCCGAAAACGACGATCGATTGTCCGAAGCGATGTCTGCGAGAGTGCGTAGCATTCTCGCGATCATGCGACACCCAAGCCGATCTTTGAGGTAGCGCATGTCATTCGGCGCCGACCGGAGCATCATCTTTTTCGTCTGGCACGATATCGGTGAACGGCACCGTCATCACGGGATGGCCCTGCTCATCGGTAATCTCGAAGGCGCAGTCGAACCAGTTCGCGATGCTGTCCAGACGGGTCCGCGCGATCAGGTCGCGCGCGACGCCCAGCGCATGTTCGCGCACCTGCCCGATGTCGGCGATCTCGTCGCCGTCAATATCGTCCGCCACCCCGTCTGGTCCTGGCTTGTGGCGTATGTTGAAGAAATAGCGTGCCATCTCAGGCTTTCCCGATCAGGCGCTCGTATTCGGCTTCGGGCACACCGTAGGCGCCGTTGGTCAGCGCATGCAGCCGCTCCCGGTCGAGGATCTGGATGCGCTTGCGCCGGCTCCGGATGCGGCCGGCGCCCTCAAGGTTCTGCAGGGCCAGCGTCACGCCGGCGCGCTGCACGCCGAGCATCGTCGACAGGAACTCGTGCGTGAGCAGGATTTCATCGCCATCGACGCGGTCGTGGCACATCAGGAGCCAGCGCGCGAGGCGGCTTTCCAGGCCGAGCGCGCCCTGCGCAAAGGCGGTCTGGCCGACCTGAGTGACGTGCGTCTGCACGTAGCGCAGCAGCAGCAGGCGCAGGCTCTCGCTCCGCCCGACGGCGTCGAGTAGTGCCGGAGTCGCGATGCCGAGCGACTCACCCGCCATCTGCGTGAAGCTGGTGTGCGGCGTGCGGTCGTTGCCGAGCAGGACAGGCACGGCGCCGACCATCCCCTCGCGGCCGATCAGGCCGATCTCGATCTCCCTCCCGTCATGGCTCGCGACGACGGAGGTGATGCCGCTTTCGGGAAAGTAGCATTCCGCGACCGGCCGGTTCGCGGTGACCATGTCCTCGCGCAACTGCGTGCTGATCGGCTCCAGATGCGGGGCGAGCAGCGCGAAGTCCTGCGGCGAGAGCTTGCGCAGCAAAATATTGCGGATGTCGGATTGCTGAATCTGCGCCACGGTGTCCGTCCTCGATCGAGGCAAGAGCACAATCGTGGTCTCTCAGCCGCTCGCGCCCGAATCATCGTGCGAGCGATGTGGTGAGAGTGGTCATCACCGCCGGTCATTACAAGACGTCTCGAAATACATTTGCGAGCGATGCTTACCTTTCGACCTTTCCGTATAGACCTATCATTTGATGGCGCCTATTCTTCCGCATGTACGGCATTTTCCAATTCGGCCAGACTGCGCAAGATGGCGCCGAATACGACCTTCAGCGCTTCCTCTGCATGGTTTAACGTCCGACGTGCTTTGTGCGATATCGCACAATTTCTCGGTGCGCTCCCGCACACAGCATCGAACAATGTTCGAAACCACACCGATCATTTGTTCGCTACCACACGGGAAGACCGCACACCTATTCCTCAAACCTCGAGATGCTTAGAAACCAGAAGGCCGGGTAACATTTCCCGATCGAAGTATTCCATGACGGAAAGGCAGAAGCACGATCGTGACGGATCGCAGCATAGTGACGAGCGAAGCGCTGGTGCGAAAGTTCGAGGGCTTCGGCCTGCTGACGGAAGCGGACAGGGTCGCGCTGTGCAGTCTCCGCGCCGAGACGCATCACATCCCCGCCGGATCGGATCTCCTTCGCGAAGGCGAGACGCCGACAGACGTGGTTCTGATCCTCGAGGGCTTCGCCTGCCGCTACAAATTGCAGACAAACGGCACCCGCGGGATCATCGCGTACCTCGTACCGGGCGATTTCTGCGATCTCGA
>CALMRL010000571.1 GCA_937873345.1 uncultured Beijerinckiaceae bacterium
GGTCGGAGGTGCCCATCGCAAAGTCGATCGCGTCGTAGCCGACGCCCATCGCGTCGGCGGCGATCTGCGCCAGGCTGGTCCAGGCGCCCTGCCCCATGTCGTGGGCGCCGATGGCCACCCTCGCCGAGCCGTCGGCGCGGAAGATGGCCTTGGCCTGCGCCTGGAACATGAAGGCCGGGAAGGTCGCCGTGCCGAGCCCCCAGCCGACCAGCAGCCCGTCGCTGTCGCGCATCCGGCGCGCCTCCAGCGGCCGGTCGCGCCAGCCGAAACGCTCGGCGCCTTGCGCGTAGCACTCGCGCAGCGCCTTGGAGGAGAACGGCTTGCCGGTGATCGGCTCCACGTCCGCGTAGTTCGCTAAGCGAAAGGCGAGCGGGTCCATGCCGCTCTTCTCCGCCAGCTCGTCCATCGCGCTCTCCAGCGCCACGGAGCCCGGCGCCTCGCCCGGGGCACGCATGAACAGCGGCGTGCCGATGTCGTTGCGCACCACGGCGTGCGTCGTCGAGATCGCCGGGCTAGCGTAGAGGTGGCGGGCCACCAACCCCGCCGACTCGACGAAGTCGTCGAAGGCGCTGGAGATCGTCAGCGTGTGATGGTCTAGCGCGGTCAGCGCGCCGTCGGACGTCGCGGCGAGGCGCAGCGTCTGGCGGGTGGCGGCGCGGTGGCCGACGGGGCCGAACATCTGCTCGCGGCGCAGCACCAGCTTGACGGGCTTGCCGAGCATCTTCGCCGCCATGATGCCGAGCACCTGCGGGCCGGAGATCAGCCCCTTCGAGCCGAAGCCGCCGCCGAGATAGGGCGAGCGGATCAGGATGTCGCCGGGCTTCATCCCGAACAGGCCGGCGATGCGAGCCTGCGCGATCGACATGCCCTGGGAGGGGGTGTCGAGGATCAGCTTGCCGCCGTCCCATTGCGCCACCGTGGCGTGCGGCTCCATCGCGTTGTGGTACTGCGGCGCCGTCTCGTAGGTCGCCTCGACGCTGTTCGCGCCCCGCGCCAGCCCGGCGGTCACGTCGCCGGCACCGAGCCGCGTCGGCGAGCCGGCGCCGACCACCGGCGGCTCCTCCGTCGGCGTCGCCTCCAGCCCGATGCGCACGTCTTCGGCCTCGTAGCGCGGCTTCAGCAGCGCCACGCCTTCGGTCGCCGCTTCAAGCGTCTCCGCGATCACCACCGCGATCGGCTGGCCGGCGTAGCGCACGCGGTCGTTCTGCAAGAGGTCGAGGCGGAA
>CALMRL010000572.1 GCA_937873345.1 uncultured Beijerinckiaceae bacterium
GACCTTTGAAACCTCGGCGCTGTCGCGCGCCCCGACCTTGGAGACCTCGGCCTCGGCACCGCGGAACGTCCGCCACTCGTGCGAGCCGTCCGCCTTCACCATCTCGAAGCGCGCCTCGGCGAGGCACGGCAGGTCGACGAGGCTGATCTCGTGGGGGTCGGCGGTGTAGCGGGTGGCGCCGCTCTCGTCGGTCCAGCGTCGCGCGTAGGTACCGCCCTGGCTGAAGCCGGTGTAGACGCCCTCGACCACCTTGGCCCATTCGGCGTCGTCGACCACCTTGGCGCAGATCTCGATCTTCTTCGCGGCGTCGTTGAAGTGGATGGCGGTCACTTTCCCGGCGGCGACGGCGCCGTGCATCGCCCGCAGGTTGCCGAGGCTGCGCCCTTCCGTCGAGTCCGAGATCGCCCGCGACCAGCGCTCGTAGTTCGGCTTGGTGGTGGCGTAGTCGCACACCTCGCCGGCGCGGTCGGCCGCCTCGGCGGTGGCGACGCCGGTGACGAGGCGTCGCGCGGCGTCGACCTTGGTGATGGGGATGTCGAGGCGCAGCATGGCGGGCTCCCTGGTGTGAACGCGTGCGGCCGCGCCCCGCGGGCGGGCGGGGGCGGTTCATAGAATAGTGGCGGTGAAATTGCGTCGTATGATACAGCGGAGAACTGACAGAAGACGAACGAAGTGCTACCCTGTCATCTGTAGTCGAAGAGGCGTCTCAGAACCAACAGTTCGATGCGACTGACCTTTTTCACTGTCGGTCAGGTAGATCAGCTCGGCTGGTAAGTGAACCTCCACTGCGACCAGCCGATGCTGAAGCTTTTCGACATGGTCGCCTCGTGTCCCCCGACCAAAATATCGGCGTCGGACGTAAGCTCGACGGGCTCGATGACGATTCCCTTCGTCTCCTTGGGATCGTGCGGATCGATGGTCGACAGAGCAAAGCCATCTCCATGCTCGACCATGCTGCCATCATGGCACTGAGAGTAGCTCCGGCGAAAGTACCCGAGATAAGGCACTCGACGTCCACTTTGATCTTTCAGCCAGCGCTTGACCTCATCATTTTCCATGATCTTGTCGACAGCAGAGTTCTGCAGGGTAATATGAGGCATTCCCGAGTCCTCGATCAAAAACCAGGAGCAGGATGGGTCTGCGCGCACAGATAATTGCCTTCGTGCTCCGTCACGAATTGCTGGGATGGTGTGTTACAGACACAATAAGTGATATCATATTTCTCACTATAATGCTTAGCAATAAGAACATCAAATACGCCGGCGACCGCCACTTGCTGATGTGGCGCTGCCGTTCCTGCTCCGGCCGGTGCGAACCGCCCGCCCTGCTGATCCGGCGTCCCCGCCGCCCAGCGCGGATGCTTCGCCTCGTCCTACCCGTCCCCCTTGCCGAGCTTCGCGGCGGCCGCTCCGCCGTCCAGCCCCACGTATCCCGTCGCCACCAGCGCCATCGCCCGGTCCGCCGCCGGGTCGGCGAGCGGCGCCCGCCCCAGCGCGGCGCGCGCCTCGTTCAGCGTGAGGATGCCGCGGCTGGTGTAGCTCGCGAGCACCTGCTCCTGCTGGAGCGGATCGACGGTCTCCGTCGGCGTCCACGCGAACTCGGCGTCGGCGAGCCCGAACTCGGCCGCCAGCACCTCGTCGACGAGCGCCTTGACCCAGGCGAGGACGGGGGCGAGCCCCTCCTCCTCGCTGAGCGTCTTCTGCACCTCGGCGGTGGCGCGGTTCATCTGGCTGACCAGCGCCTGCGGCGACACGGAGAAGGCGAAGCAGACGATGCGGGCGAGCCAGTCGTCGAAGGCGTTCTTGAGTTCCGGCTCCTTCGTCTGCACGAAGGTGCGCGCCGCGGTGCCCGGCACGAACTTGGCGCGCCGCCGCTTCCCGGCGTCGCCGGAATAGTACGCGTCCCAGTACTTCTGGTACGAGGCGATCTGGTCGGGCGTCCAGTTGTCGGGCACGCCGATCAGGCTGTCGGGGATGTTGCCTTGCGTGAAGTAGTCGACGAGGAACAGCTGCCGGCGCAGCGCGATGTTGACCGTGGTCGCGACCTGCTCGACCGGCGAGAAGCCGTAGGCGCGGCTGACCCTGACGTTGCGCGGGCGGTACAGCAGGTCGCGGACGGAGTAATTGACCGCGGCCACCCCCTTCAGCACCTGCTGGTAGGCGGTCGGCCAGACGGTGGTGCCGTCGGGGCCGGGATAGGGCTGCGGGGTGCGGCCGTAGCCGTCGATCACGGGTCTGATGGTGGCGCCGTCGAGCGGCATCAGGGCGAGGAGGCGCCCGGCGCGGTCGCGGCGGCAGTACAGCGCCGGCGCGTCGATGACGAACAGCTCCTCCAGGATCATCCTGAGCCAGTCGGCCCAGCCGTGCAGCCCGTCGGGGCGGCGGAGGAAGGCGGTGGCCGCGGCGAGGCGGGCGGGATCGGCAGAAGAGTTGTCGCGCGGCTTCAGCGTCCAGGCGAGGCGCGACACCTGGTCCTTGCGCGTCTCGATCACCAGGCGCAAGAGGTCCCAGCCGTCGGCCAGCTCGCGCAGCGTGGCGAAGGGCATGCCGCGGCCGGCGAGGCCGAGGTTGTAACCCGCAGGGTAGTCCCACTGCCGCCCGGCCACCTCGGGGGCGGCAGGCGGCGAGGGCTCCAGCGGGCCGAACCAGTCGGCGCCGGCGGCCGCGGCACCTTGGCTGCGGGCGGCGAAGGAGACGCTGACGGTGTAGGGGTCGAGCGTCCACGACGCCCGGCCCGTGTCGCGATCGACCATGCGGAATATGCTCCGGAGGGTGGGAAGCGTGATGGCGCGCTGCTGATCGTTGGCGTGTCCTCCCCTGCCGCAGGCGGGGGAGGGGGACCGTGCGTGAGCACGGTGGAG
>CALMRL010000573.1 GCA_937873345.1 uncultured Beijerinckiaceae bacterium
CTGCTGCGCGTCGGCCGTTTCGCGACCATGCGCGGCGCCAGCGGCCTCGTCGGCGCCGCGCCCCACGTCGTCACCCTGTCCCGCCTGCAGCGCAGCCTGATCGAGCCGCACCTGCCGGCGGCAACGGTGTTCCACCACCTCGCCAATCCGGTTTCGATCGACGACGTCGGGCCGAAGCCGGCGGATGCGCCGCCCGGCGGCGTCCTGTTCGTCGGTCGCCTGTCGCCGGAAAAGGGGCCGGCCCTCTTCCTCGAAGCGGCGCGGCGCTCCGGGGTCGCCGCCACGATCGTCGGCGACGGCAAGCTCGGACCCGCGCTGCGCCAGGCCTACCCCGAAGCACGCTTCCTCGGCTGGCAGTCGCCGGCGGGCGTGCGGGCGGCGATGCGCGCGGCCCGCGCCCTGGTCTTTCCCTCGCTCTGGGCGGAGGGCCAGCCGCTCACCGTGCTGGAGGCGCTGGCGCTCGGCACGCCGGTAGTCGCGAGCGACGCCTGCGCCGCGCGCGAGGCGGTGGTCGACGGCGTCAACGGCCGCCTGTTCCGCTCCGGTGACGTCGATGGCCTCGCAGCCACGCTCGACGCGTTGCGCGACGATGCCCGCGCGGCTGCGATGGGCGAGGCCGGGCGCCGGATGTACTGGGATGCGCCGCTGACGCCCGCGCGCCACCTCGACGGGCTGCTCGGCATCTACGAAGCGGTGCGGGAGACGCATCGCGGCCGGGCGGCCGCGGAGCCGTCCCCCGATCGATGCCATCCGCATCCCATTGGCCGCCCTCTTCCAAGCCGCTATGGATCGGGCGTTGATCCCGCCGACGCATAGCGTTGCCGGACCACGGTTTAGAGGATTGGGGCGATGACGAACTTCCGGATCCCATCGGGTCGAGCGACGCGCCTTGCCGGCTCGATCGTCCTTGCGGCAGCCGTCCTGCGCCTCGCGGCCGCGCACGCCGAGGAACCGAAGGGGTGCGCGGCCTTCAAGTGGCCGCTCGCGGAGGAGGCGGGCAAGCTGCAGGGCGCAGACAGGCCGGCCCCGGGGGAGGCGAAGCCGGACGGCGCGGCCTACACGCTGGCGCTCCTGCCGCTCGACGAGGCGCATCTTCCGCTGCCGCCGGAGCGCAAGCCGAAGATGACGCCCTCGACCGCCGGGAAGGTGGGCTTCGCCGCGCCGCCGGCCGCCGGCGCCTACCAGATCGCGGTCTCCGTCGGCGCCTGGATCGACATCGTGCAGGACGGTGGCTACGTGCACCCGACAGCCTTCAGCGGCGCCAGCGACTGCCCCGGCGTGCGCAAGTCGATCCGCTTCGACCTCGCGGCCAAGCCCTTCACCGTGCAGATCAGCGGCACCACCGCCCCGACGACCGCGCTGCTCGTCGAGCCCGTCAGGCCGTAGCGGCCGTCTTTCGCCCCGCACGAGCCTCGCCGGGCGGCGCCGGAGACCGCCGGGCGCGCCGGAGCCGGCCTTCATCGAACTGACGAACAAGCCTGTCATACTGAGCAGATGGCCCCGCCGTCGGTACGAAGGCGGCGGCTTGTGCCGGCCGGCCCGGGCTGTCATGCCTTTCTCCTGCACACGGGTGAAGCGGGTCCCTATGCTGCCGACCGTTCTGAGCCTGCTCGCCGGCTTCTTCCTGGTCATCCATCTCGCGACGCTGCTGATCGCCTGGTGGCGCTGCCGGCCGCGCAGGGGTGACGCGGCGCTGGCGGTGCCGGCCCCCGCGGTGACGGTGGTGCGCCCCCTTTGCGGGCTGGAGACCTTCTCGGCGCGCACGATCGCCGCCGCCTTCGCGCTGGACTATCCCGCCTACGAACTGCTGTTCTGCGTCGCCCGCGCCGACGACCCCGTGATCCCGCTGGTCGAAGAGGCGATCGCCGCGCATGCGGAAGGTCCCGTGCCGGCGAGGCTGCTCGTCGGCGACGACCGCATCGGGGCCAACCCGAAGCTCAACAACATGGTCAAGGGCTGGCGCCACGCGGCCTTCGACCGGATCGCCTTCATCGATAGCAACGTGCTGGTGCCACCCCGCTTCCTGCGCGATCTCGTGGCGACCTTCCGCCCCGACACGGCGGTGGTCTCGGCGCCGCCCTGCGGCATCGAGCCGGCCGGCTTCGGCGCCGATCTCGAATGCGCCTTCCTCAACACCCACGAGGCGCGCTGGCAGTACACGGTCGACACCTTCGGCCAGGGCTTCGCGCAGGGCAAGACGCTGTTCTACCGCAAGGGCGATCTCGACCGCTCCGGCATGCGC
>CALMRL010000574.1:0-1927 GCA_937873345.1 uncultured Beijerinckiaceae bacterium
GTGCGGGCGGCGGTGTTGGGCACGGTGCCCGCGGCGGCGGCGCTGCACCTGCTCCTTGACGGCCATGCCTCGGTCTCGGCCCTCGGCCGCCTCGACAGCCCCTGGCTGGCGGTCGTGCCGGTGATCGGCGGCCTGCTGCTCGGCGCCGGTAGCCATCTCGTCGCTCGCTGGCGCCCTCGCCGCCCGGTCGACCCGATCGAGGCCAACGCCCTGCTGGGCGGGCGCATGTCCACGGCCGACAGCCTGATCATCGGCGTGCAGACGCTCGTCTCCAGCGGCTTCGGCGCTTCGGTCGGCCTGGAGGCGGGCTACACCCAGCTGGGATCGGGCTTGGCGTCGCGCCTCGGCCGCAGCGTCAACCTTCGCCGCGCCGACCTGCGGATGATCGTCGGCGCCGGCGCGGCCGGGGCGATCGGCGCCGCCTTCGGCGCGCCGCTGACGGGCGCCTTCTACGCCTTCGAGCTGATCATCGGCACCTACACGCCCTTCGGCCTGGCGCCGGTGGTGGTCGCCTCGATCGCTGGCGTGCTCGTCGCGCGCTCGATCGGGTTGGGCGAGCCGTTCTTCGGGCACTACGCACCCGAGTTGACGCTGAGCGGCGGCAGCCTCGCCGCGTTGCTCGCCCTGGCGCTGCTCTGCGCCGGCGTCGGCGTCGCCATCATGCGCGGCGTCACCCTCACCGAGCAGCTATTCAAACGCTCCCGCCTGCCGCCGCCGCTGCAGCCAGCGGTCGGTGGCGCCTGCCTCGGCGCGCTCGCCCTGGTCACGCCGCATGTGCTGTCGTCCGGCCACGGGGCGCTGGCGGCACTGGTGGCAGCGCCGCCGGCCCTGGCTGCCGTCGCGCTGACCCTGCTGCTGAAGGCGCTGGCCTCGGCGATCTCGATCGGCTCGGGCTTCCGCGGCGGCCTGTTCTTCGCCTCGCTCTACGCCGGGGGCCTGACCGGCCTGATGTTCCACGGCGTTCTGACCCCGCTCATGCCGCAGCTCGCCCTCGACCCGACGGTCTGTGCCGTGGTCGGCATGGCCGGGCTTTCTGTGACGATCATCGGCGGCCCGCTGACGATGAGCTTCCTCGCCTTGGAGTCGACCGGCGACCTCACCCTCTCGATCCTGATCCTTGCCGTGGCGACACTGGTCTCGGTGCTGGTGCGCCGGACCTTCGGCTATTCCTTCGCCACCTGGCGCCTGCACCTTCGCGGCGAGTCGATCCGCTCCGCGCAGGACATCGGCTGGATTCGCTCGCTCACCGTCGAGAAGATGATGCGCACGGACATCGAGACGAGCTTCGCCGACACGTCGATCCGCGGCCTTCTCGCGGCCTATCCGCTCGGCAGCGCGCATTGGATCGTCGCCACCGATCCGTTCGGCCGCTACGCCGGGCTG
The DNA here is from genome assembly GCA_937873345.1 of uncultured Beijerinckiaceae bacterium. GTDB lineage: Bacteria > Pseudomonadota > Alphaproteobacteria > Rhizobiales > Beijerinckiaceae > RH-AL1. The sequence goes on from CALMRL010000574.1 coordinate 1,384, forward strand.
GTTTCGCTGAACGAGGCGCATTTGCTCACGCCCGACGCGGAGCGCTGCCGCGCCAAGGTTTCGACCCTAATGCATCTGCCCAGGGACGTGCTGACGCCGGAGATGAACATCCAGGAAGCGGCGCGGCTCTTCGAGTCGGCGGAGGCGGAGGCGCTCGCGGTGGTCGCCGGCCCCACCGACCGGCAAGTGCTCGGCCTGCTCACCGAGGCACACGTGCTGCGCCGCTATACCGAGGAGCTGGACAGCATCCGCCGCGACCTGTGCGGCGAGGCCTGGCTGCCGGGCAAGGATTGAACCCTTCCCCACTCAGCGCGCCCGCCTCAAGCCGCCTTCTGCATGCGGGTCGACACCGTCTCGCGCAGCGTCGCGAGATCGTTGGCGAACAGGCGGATGCCCTCGGCGAGCTTCTCCGTCGCCATCGCGTCCATGTTGAGCATCAGGCGGAAGGTTCTCTCGTCCATCTCGATCTTCGCCGGCGCTTGTTTCGCCGCCCTGGCGGGGTCGAGGAGGCGGGGGAGTTCGCCCTGGGCGCTCGCCAGCTCCT
>CALMRL010000574.1:1937-4656 GCA_937873345.1 uncultured Beijerinckiaceae bacterium
GAGGTCCGGCGAGATGGTGAGCCGGTCGCAACCGGAGAGCGCCTCGATCTCCCCGATGTTGCGGAAGGAGGCGCCCATCACCGCGGTCTTGATGCCGTAAGCCTTGTAGTAGCTGTAGATCTGTCGGACCGAAATCACACCGGGATCGGTCTCGCCAGTGTAGGTTTTGCCTTCCTTGGCCTTGTACCAGTCCATGATGCGGCCGACGAAGGGCGAGACCAGGAAGGCGCCGGCTTGCGCCGCCCCGATCGCCTGCGCCAGCGAGAAGATCAGCGTGACGTTGCAGTCGATGCCCTCGCTTTGCAGCTGCTTGACCGCCTGGATGCCTTCCCAGGTCGCGGCGACCTTGATCAGGATGCGGCTCTTAACGATGCCGCGTCCCGCGTAGTCGGCGATGATCCCGCGCGCCTTCTCGATCGTCGCCTCCGTGTCGAACGACAGGTCGGAGTCGACCTCCGTCGAGACGCGGCCGGGCACGATCTTGGTCAGTTCAGCGCCGAAGCTGACGGCGATGCGATCGGTGATCTGGCTCGTCAGGGCGTTGCGGCTGCGGCCCCACACCACCGCCTCGTCGATGAGGTGGTCGTAGCCGCTGATCTTCGACGCCTTCAGGATCAGCGACGGATTGGTGGTGGAGTCGGTGACGCCGAACGCGGCGAGGTTGTTGAAGTCGCCGGAATCGCTGACCACCGTGGTCATGGTCTTGAGCTGGTCGAGCTTGGACGCCATGGATGAACTCCTCCGGTTCCCGCGGGCATTGAGCCTCCGGCGGGATGCAGGGACGCGGCGAAAAGCATGCCGCGCATGGGGAGGAAACGGAGGGCGCGAGGCAACGTTGCATCGTGACATGCCTTCCGTGCGCTAACGCGCGTGCCAAGGCCGGATCGCCGCGCGCTCGATGGTGGCCGCCGCCTCGGCCACCGCGCGGCCGCCGATCACCAGCCTGGGCGCGATCTCGGCGAGGGGCACCAGCACGAAGGCGCGCTCGAAGAGGCTCGCGTGCGGGATCACGAGGTCGGGCGCCTCCATCGTCAAGCCCTCGTAGAACAGGATGTCGATGTCGATCGCGCGCGGACCCCATCGCTCGGCCGGGCGGCGGCCAAGCAGCTCCTCGACCGCCTTGACTTCGGCGAGCAGGGCGCGGGGAGCGAGGTCGGTGGCGGCGAGCGCGCAGGCGTTGGCGAAGTCGGGCTGCGCGACGGGCCCCCAGGGCGGGGTGCGATAGATCGTCGACACCGCCGCGATCCGCAGATGCCCACGCCCGGCCAGCGCGTCCAGGGCGAGGGGGATGGTCGCCGCGGGATCGCCGAGGTTGCCGCCGAGCCCGAGGCCGACCGCGACCCACTCAGCCAATCGCACGCCCGCTCGCCGCCCCATCGATCGCCTGGCTGACGGCGAAGGCGTCGCGATGCGCGCGGCAGTCGTGGACGCGGAACAGTCCGGCCCCGTGCCGCCATGCCGTAACGTGGGCGGCGAGCGTGCCGGCGAGTCGGTCCTCGACGCGGGCCGCGCCGGTCAGCGCCGCGAACAGCGACTTGCGCGAGGCTCCGACGAGCACCGGCAGGCCATAGTCCGCGCGCAGGGCCGCGACGCCCGCACCCATCGCGCGCAGGTTCTGCGCCTTGGTCTTGCCGAAGCCGATGCCGGGATCGAGCACGATGCGCCCAAGAGGCATGCCGACCCGCTCGGCGAGGAGGAGCGAGCGGTCGAAGAAGCGGCGCATCTCGTCGACGATGTCGGCACCTGCATCGATGTCGCGTCGATTGTGCATCATCACCAGTCCTGCGCCGGCGGCGGCGACCGTTTGCGCCATCGCCGCGTCGCCCTGCAGGCCCCACTGGTCGTTGACCACCGCCGCCCCCGCGGCGAGCGCCGCCTCGGCGACGGCCGCCTTGGTGGTGTCGATCGAGACGGCGACGGTGAGCGGCCCGATCAGCGCGGCGAGGGCGGGGCGCAGGCGCGAAAGCTCGATTGCCTCATCGACCGGCGTGAAGCCCGGCCTCGTCGACTCCGCCCCGAGGTCGATGATCGCCGCGCCGCCGGCGAGGTGGCGGCCGGCCTCGGCGCGGGCGGCGTCGAGCGACACGAAGCGCCCGCCGTCGGAGAAGGAATCGGGCGTCACGTTGAGGATGCCCATCAGCTGCGGGCCGCTCGCCAGTCTCTCGAAGAAGGCGTCGCGTTTCGCTGCCGCTTCGGGGCTCACCCGCGGCGCCTCTCGATCCGGATGCCGACGGAGCCTTCGACGACGTCGAGCTTCTCCACCGTCACGACGACGACATGGAGGCGAGGTTGCGCCAACAGGGTCGCGGCGATCTCCTCGGCGAGCATCTCGACGAAGGCGACGTGCGGGCGTCCGGCCAGCATGCGGATGGTCTCGACGATGACGTCGTAGGAGACGACGTCGCGCATGTCGCGGGGGCTCGCCGAGGCGCGCGCTACTTCGGCCTCGACGGTGAAGCGCACCCTCTGCCGCGCATCCTGCTCGGCACGATAGGCGCCGATCGACAAGCGCAGCACCAGATCGCGCACGAACAGCCGGTCGAACGGGCCGGCCGACGGGGCGAGGACATCACCGGCCCACGGGATCAGGTCGCGCAGCACGGCGAGCGCTTGGCGATCGAAGGGCGCATCGGCCCGGTGCCCGAAGCGGGCGGCGCGGTCGAAGCCGAGGTGGTCGGGGGCGAGCAGCAGCAGCCTGGCGATATCGGGCGCTTCGAGG
>CALMRL010000575.1 GCA_937873345.1 uncultured Beijerinckiaceae bacterium
GTAGTCGAGCAGCCGGGCGGTGACCGGGCGCGGCCCAGCCGTCGGCGTCTCGCCGCCGGGGCGCTCGGCACGCAGCTCGGCATCGAGCCCGGCCGGGATCGCGATCATCCCCCGCTTCGGTTCGCCACCCGTGCCCGCCGGATCATCGGCCTTTCCGCCGGTACCGCCCGCCTCCGTCGGCTTCGGCTCGACCGCCTCGGAGTCGATCGCCCTGGCGTCGGCCGTCGCGGCGTCGATCGCCGTCGCGGCGGCGTCGCCCTCGTCCTGGGTGTCGGCAGCCAACGTCATCGCTTTGACCCCCTGTCACGGGAAAACCACATGGGAGTAGATCAGCAGACGGTGCTTAACGCCGTCTTAAGCGCGTTTGCCTCGTCCGCCTTCCTTGCGATGCAGGCTCGGTTGCAACCCGCGCAGCAACAAGGCGTTTTCACGGTCAAAAGGAGAGAGGCATGACAAGGACGTTACTGCTCGCCGGGCTCCTTTCCGGAGCCGCGACACTCGCCGCGGCGCAGGACCTGCCCGCGCGCGATACGTCGACCCACGGCGGTGCCGGGGCGCGGACCGGCAACATCACCTCGACCGGCGCCACCGTGCCCAATCCCGGCGAGCCGCAGGCCTCCGGCACCACGCCGCTGGACCGCGGCATCGAGCAGCAGGACAACAAGATCACCGGGTCTATCTGCAAGGGCTGCTGACAAGGTTCGCCAACGACCTCGCGCTGCCGACGGCTCAGGCTGACGGCGGTCCGCCGAGCCTCCCATCGCACGCGGCGGCGTGCTACAGCGTCGTGACGAATGGCGGCGGGGCGGACGTGAAGGTCGACGGGCGGGCGAGGACGAGCATCTGGCTGGCTGCCGACGGCCGCGACGTCGAGATCGTCGACCAGGTCGCGCTGCCCCATCGCTTCGTCGTCGCCCGCCTCGCGACGCTGGAGGATGCGGCCCGCGCCATCCGCGACATGCACGTGCGCGGCGCGCCCCTCATCGGCGTCACCGCAGCCTATGGTCTCGCCCTGGCGCTGCGCGACGAGGCCGACGACGCCCGCGTCGAGGAGGCGTGCCGCACCCTGGTCGCCACCCGTCCGACCGCCGTCAACCTGCGCTGGGCGTTGGAACGGATGCGGGTGAAGCTCGCGCCGTTGCCGCCAGGCGAGCGGTGCGATGCCGCCTACGCCGAGGCGCTGGCGATCTCCGACGAGGACGTCGAGCAGTGCCGGGCGATGGCGCGCCACGGCCTCGACCACCTTCGCGCCCTCGCCGCGGAAAAGGGGGGCGAGCCCCTCAACGTCCTGACGCACTGCAACGCCGGCTGGCTCGCCGCGGTGGATTGGGGCACCGCCACCGCGCCGATCTACGCCGCGCACGAGGCGGGCCTACCCGTCCACGTCTTCGTCGACGAGACCCGGCCGCGCAACCAGGGCGCCGCGCTGACCGCCTGGGAGCTGGGGCAGCACGGCGTGCCGCACACGGTGGTGGTCGACAACGTCGGCGGCCACCTGATGCAGCACGGGCTCGTCGACTGCGTGATCGTCGGCACCGACCGCACCACTGCCACCGGAGACGTCTGCAACAAGGTCGGCACCTACCTCAAGGCGCTGGCGGCTTGGGCCAACGGCGTTCCCTTCTACGTCGCCGCGCCCTCTTCCTCGATCGACTTCGCCATCAGCGACGGCGTCGCCGAGATCCCGATCGAGCAGCGCGGGGCCGAGGAAGTGACGCACATCGCCGGACTGATCGAGGGCGAGGAAAGGATGGTCCGCATCCGCCTGACGCCGCCGGGCTCGCCGGTCGCGAACTACGCTTTCGACGTGACGCCGGCGGCGCTGGTCACCGGCGGCCTGATCACCGAGCGTGGGGTGGTGGCCGCCAGCCGCGGGGCACTGGCGGCGGCGTTTCCGGATCGGGTTCTTTAGAGCTCGCAAGGCTGGCTGCTTGATCGCGAAACGCCGCTTTGTTTGTCGGCCAGCGCCGTAGCGGCGAGGCTGTCGCGCCGGACCGAATCAACCGCCGTCAGATGCAAGGGGCAGCATGGCCAAAATTGACTATTTCATGGGCTACTCGGACGTGGAGACGCGGCGCCTGATCTTGCAAGGCGAGAT
>CALMRL010000576.1 GCA_937873345.1 uncultured Beijerinckiaceae bacterium
GGTGAGGATCGATTTTTCGCTGCGCCGCCTCGTCCATTACACGGGCTCGGACTGGCGGAACGTCCAGCCCTGGATCCTGCTCACCAACTACCACCGCTACGTCGACCAGTTCGTGCGCGTCGGGCTGAAGGCGCTCGCCGAGGGCCAGGACCATGACGGCGGAGGCTACGAGCGGCTGGTGCTGCCGGGCGGCGTGGTGGTCGAGCGCGGCGAGGCGGCGGGGGCCGACCCCGCGGCCGTGGTGGCGGCCTCGCCCTGGCACCGCTCGCAGATGCCGGCCTACCACCTCGTCGGCCGCGGGCCGGACGGGGCGCCGACCGGCACCACGCTGGTCAACATCGGCGTCGGTCCGTCCAACGCCAAGACCATCACCGACCACCTCGCCGTGCTGCGCCCGCACTGCTGGCTGATGGTGGGGCATTGCGGGGGGCTCCGGCAGTCGCAAACGATCGGCGACTACGTTCTGGCCCACGCCTATCTCCGGCGCGACCGCATCCTCGACGAGCTGGTGCCCACCGACGTGCCGGTGCCGGCGCTGGCCGAGGTGCAGCTCGCCCTGCAGGCGGCCGCGGCCGCGGTCACCGGCGAGAACCCGGACGCGCTGAAGAGCCGGCTGCGCACCGGCACGGTGGTGACCTACGACGACCGCAACTGGGAGCTCCGCTTCACCCAGGAGCGGCGGCGCATCAACCTGTCGCGCTCGGTCGCGGTCGACATGGAGAGCGGCACGGTGGCGGCGCAGGGATATCGGCTGCGCGTCCCCTACGGCACGCTGCTCTGCGTGAGCGACAAGCCGCTGCACGGCGAGATCAAGCTGCCCGGCGCCGCCAATGCCTTCTACGAGCGGGCGGTCGGCGAGCACCTGCTCATCGGCCTCGACGCGCTCGACCGGCTGCGCCGCGACCGGGCGGGGCTCCATTCGCGCAAGCTGCGCGCCTTCGACGAGCCGCCGTTCCGGTGAAGGGGCGACGCCGCGTCGGAGCTGTCCTGGCGCCGCCTCAAGGGTCGACGCAGAGCGTGGCCTTCTGGTTGAAGTAGCAGGCCTTGTCGTCCGAGTCCCCGACCGAGGACACGACCTGCCCGTAGGACACGGACACCCGGTGCAGGCGACCGTCGGAAAAGCGCCGCGCGACGAAGCGCCCGCTCATCACCCCGCGCCTGATCCGGATCGTGTCTTCGGTCCCGACGGCGACGCTGACGCCGCCGCGGTCGCCGGTCGCCGTGCAGTCCTGGTCG
>CALMRL010000577.1 GCA_937873345.1 uncultured Beijerinckiaceae bacterium
AGATTCGCGACATCGTCCAGGAGATCATCGCGATCAAGAACGTCGTGATGTCGATCGCCGAGCAGGACGACATGCTCCCCGACATCTGCAACGACGTGCTCGGCTACGGGCCGCTGGAGCCGCTGCTCGCCCGCGACGACATTTCCGACATCATGGTCAACGGCGCCCTCAAGACCTACATCGAGGTCGGCGGCAAGATCCAGCTGACGAGCATTCGCTTTCGCGACAACGCGCAGCTGATGAACATCTGCCAGCGCATCGTCAGCCAGGTCGGCCGCCGCGTCGACGAAGCCTCCCCGATCTGCGATGCCCGCCTCGCCGACGGCTCGCGCGTCAACGTCATCGCGCCGCCGCTCGCCATCGACGGCCCAGCCCTCACCATCCGAAAGTTCCGCAAGGACAAGCTGACGCTCGACCAGCTCATCAAGTTCGGCGCGATCTCCCCCGATGGCGGCGAAATCCTCAAAATTATCGGCAAGGTGCGCTGCAACGTGCTGATCTCGGGCGGCACTGGCTCGGGCAAGACGACGCTGCTGAACTGCATGACCAACTACATCGAGCACGACGAACGCGTCATCACCTGCGAGGACGCGGCCGAGCTGCAGCTGCAGCAGCCCCATTGCGTGCGCCTGGAGACGCGGCCCCCCAATCTCGAAGGGTCGGGTGCGGTGACGATGCGCGACCTCGTCAAGAACTGCCTGCGCATGCGGCCCGAGCGGATCATCGTCGGCGAGGTGCGCGGACCCGAAGCGTTCGACCTCCTCCAGGCGATGAACACCGGCCACGACGGTTCGATGGGCACGCTGCACGCCAACTCGCCGCGCGAGGCGCTGTCGCGCCTCGAATCGATGATCACCATGGGCGGCTTCTCGCTGCCGTCGAAGACCATCCGCGAGATGATCGTCTCCTCCGTCGACGTCATCATCCAGGCGGCGCGCCTGCGCGACGGCTCGCGCCGCATCACCCACGTCACCGAGGTGATGGGCCTCGAGGGGGACGTGGTCATCACCCAGGATCTCCTGCTCTACGACGTGCTCGGCGAGGACGCCGCCGGCAAGCTGAAGGGTCGCCACCGTTCGACCGGCATCGGCCGGCCCAAATTCTGGGAGCGGGCACGCTACTACAACGAGGAAGGCCGCCTCGCCGCCGCGCTCGACGCCAGCGAGATCAAGGTCGACGTCTGACCCGGCGGAAAGGCGCGTAGCGGAGGGCCCCGATGGCTTTGCAGCAGATCCTCATTCCCATCATGGCGACGGTGGCTGTCGGCGGCGTCGCCTATGCGCTCGCCCAGCCCTATCTCGACGGCAACAGGCAGGCGGACAAGCGCCGGGCCGCGTTGCAGAGCCCGGTCGCGGCCAAGGCGACGGGGCGCGGCAACGACGCCGCCAAGCGACGCAAGCAGGTCGCCGACAGCCTGAAGGAGCTTGACGCCAAGGCGAAGAGCAAGAAGCTGACCTTCGAGACGAAGATGGCGCAGGCCGGCCTCGCCTGGACCAGGACCTTCTACTACGCGCTGTCCGCCGGGCTCGCGGTCGTCGCGGCCGGCATCGCCTTCCTCGTGATGGGCAGTCCTGTGGTCGCCGCGGCGGCAATGGTGGTCGGAGGCTTCGGCGTGCCCTCGTGGATCGTCTCGCGCAAGCGCAAGCGCCGCCTCAACCGTTTTCTCGACGAGTTCCCGGCCGCGGTCGACGTCATTGTCCGCGGCATCAAGGCCGGCATCCCGCTCGGCGACTGCATCCGTGCCATCGCCAACGAGGCGGCGGAGCCGGTGCGCTCCGAGTTCCGGGCGATCGTGGACGCGCAGGCGATGGGCATCGGCATCGCGGAGGCGGTCGAGCGGCTGCCCGAACGCGTGCCGCTCGCCGAGGCGAACTTCTTCTCGATCGTCATCAACATCCAGTCGAAGGCCGGCGGCAACCTGTCGGAGGCTCTCGGCAACCTCTCCAACGTGCTGCGCGACCGCAAGAAGATGAAGGGCAAGGTCAAGGCGAAGTCGAGCGAGGCGAAGGCCTCGGCGGGCATCATCGGCTGCCTGCCGCCGCTCGTCGGCAGCGCCGTCTATCTCACCAGCCCGAACTACATGAAGCTGCTGTTCATCACCTCGACCGGGCACATGGTGCTGTTCGGCTGCGTCTGCTGGATGAGCACCGGCATCTTCGTGATGAAGAAGATGATCGCTTTCGACATCTGATCCCCCGCGCCCCTCGAACGACCGGCCCGCCGATGGACAAGCTCACCGACCCGCACACCCTCGCCTCCATCCTCGTCGCGATCGCCACCGTCGCGACGGTGCTCACAGTCGCCCAGCCGCTACTGTCCACCGATCGCCTCGGCAAGAGGATGAAGACGGTGGCCTCCGAGCGCGAGCGCATCAGGGCGCGCGAACGAGAGAAGCTGAAGCAGCAGAAGGGCAGCCTGCGTTCCGAGCCCAAAGCCTACATGAAGCGCGTCGTCGACCGCTTCAACCTCACGGAATGGCTCGGCACCACCAAGGCCAAGAGCCAGATGGCGAGCGCCGGCCTGCGCGGCCCGCAGGCCGAGACGGCGTTCCTGTTCTTCCGCCTCGTGACGCCGATCGCCTTCGCGCTGGTCTGCGCCGTCTACATGTTCGTCATCCGGATCGTCGACTGGCCGATGACGGTCAAGATTGGCGCGGTGATGGGTGCGGCCTATCTCGGCATCAAGGCGCCGGAGATCTACGTCTCGAACGTCATCAAGAAGCGGCAGTCCTCGATCGGCCGCGCCTTTCCCGACTCGATGGATCTGCTGCTGATCTGCGTCGAGTCCGGCATGTCGATCGAGGCGGCGTTCCGCAAGGTCGCGAGCGAGATCGGCATCCAGTCGGTGCCGCTGGCGGAGGAGCTGGCGTTGACCACGGCCGAGCTGTCGTACCTGCCCGAGCGGCGCACCGCCTACGAGAACCTGGCGAAACGCGTCGCCATCGAGTCCGTGAAGCAGATCGCCACGGTGCTGATCCAGGCCGAGCGCTACGGCACGCCTCTCGGCCAGGCCCTGCGCGTGCTCGGCCAGGAGAGCCGCGACCAGCGCCTGCTCGCCGCCGAGCAGAAGGCGGCAGCGCTCCCCCCGAAGCTGACGGTGCCGATGATCATCTTCTTCTTGCCGGTGCTGTTCGCCGTGATCCTGACCCCGGCGATCATCCAGATCAGCGCCACCATGAAGTGACGAACGGCCGACCGATGCCGACAAGAAGCGGTGCGCGCGGGCCCTTCATTCGTCCGCGGCGGCGGTGCGGGTCCGTCGCTCGCGGACGCGATCGGCCACCTTGGCGCGCGACCCCCCGGCCGGCATTTGCGCGACGCTGCGCCAGACGTCGGACTGCGCGATCATCCGGCGCAGCGACTGCACGTTCTCGGCCGCGTCGATCGGCGGCATGTCGCGACGCGACACCTCCTCGGCCTCCGCGTAGCGCCCGCGCACGGCGAGGACCAGGGCAAGGTTCTGGCGCACTCGCGGGTCCGCCGCCGGCTGCGCAGCCGCCCTGCGCAGCGTTTCTTCGGCGAGCGGCATCTGCCGATCCAGCGCGTAGGACAGGCCGAGGTTGGACAGCACGCCGGGCTGGTCGGGCACGATCTTCAGCGCCGTCGCGTAATAGGCCTGCGCCTGCGCGTGGTTGCCCATCTGATCGGCGACGGAGCCCTGCGCCGACAGGATGCTCCAATTCGGCTGCTCCGGCGTATGGGCGCGGGCCAACACGTCGGCCGCCTCCGACAGCCGACCGGCATCGGCGAGCGCCTTGCCGTAGGCACCGAGGACGGTCATGTCGTGCGGATACTTCACCGCGAGGCGCTGCAGGATCGCCGCCGCCTGCGCGTATTGCGTCAAGGCGCGCAGCGTGCCGGCATAGCGGATCGCCGTGGCGCGATCGTCGGGGTGGGCGGCGTAGCGCGCGGCCATGTCCTGAGCGTAGGCGTGCAGCCTTGGCTTGTCGTCGGG
>CALMRL010000578.1 GCA_937873345.1 uncultured Beijerinckiaceae bacterium
TCGCTATGTAATGGCCGAGCATCGACGCGTCCCCGCGCGCCATCCTCGGCGCCCTGGCTGAACGCCGCGTTTCCAAGCTGGTTCAGGCGCCAGCCGGCTTTTCTCCCGCCGGGTCGGGCGGTTGCATCGCGAAGGCGACGGCGGCAAGCCCGTCGAGGGCTTCCACGGTGCCGCTCGGCGCATCGTCGCCCGCTCCGGCAAGCGACAGCGTGCGGCCTTCCCCCGGCGCGAGGTGAAAGTAGTTGTCGGAGGGCAGCACGCCGTCGCAGCGGACGCGGACGGATTGCGCCAGCCTGCGCGTCGTCACCGTAAGCCGCCATCCTTCCGCCGCCCGCGACAGGATCGCGGCGAGGCCGACGTCGCGGCGCTCGTGGCCGCGGCCGAGCGGAAAATGGAAGGCCTCCGCGAGCAGCGCCCCCGTCGCGGCGTCGTGGAGGCTCGCTACGGTCACGTCGTGTGCCGGCTCGCCGAAGCGGAAGGCGTAGGTCGTGTCGAAGAAGCCGCCGAACAGGGTGGTGGCCGCGAGGGCGACGGTGAGGCGCGGCTGCAGCACCATCTCGGCGGAGGCCTCCATCACCGCGGTCTCGCCATCGCGCAGGCAGCGTAGCCGCAGGCGCACGGGGCTGGGCTCCGCGGTCTCGTTGAACAGGTGAAGGCGCAGGCCGTTGAGGTTCTCGTCGGTGAGCACCAATCCGACCGGGCGGAACACGCGCTTGCAACCCCAGTATGCCGCCTTGGGGACGCCGCCGGCGTCGATCAGCCCCCAGCCGGCGCCGGGGGCGAGATCGCGCAGCCACCACACCAGAACGCCGCGGGTCGGCGAGCCCTCGCGCCGCCATTCCGCGTAGGCGTCCGCCATCAGTTCGGCGCTGGTCGCTCTGGCGAAGGAAAGGAAGCGTTCGGGGTCGGCGCGGCGCAACGCTGCCACGTCGACCCCGTAGAGGACCTCGGTGTAGTGGTTGCGGATGTCCTCGAAGGCCCAGCTCGCCGCGACGTCGTGGGACCGACGCTCGACGACATCGGGGTGAACGCAGGCCGGGCGGTCCGGCTCCAGCGTCACGACGCCGTCGGGCACGTTGGCGAGGCCGAGGCTTTCGGCGGAGAAGCGGACGCCGGCGCGCCGCGCCTCGGCGAGTGGGCGCCGGTGGGCACTGAGGCCGTAGTAGTGGCTGACGCCTCGGTCCGCGACGAAGGGGAGGTCGCCGCCCCAGGGCGTATTGGGGAGGTAGGGCACATCGGGGCGCGCCTCGGCGGCGATCCTCGACAGCAGTTCGTCGAAGATCCTGTTGCTCCACAGGGCCGCCGGCATGCCGAGCATCGCCGCCTGCTGCGCCACCTCGCTGCCGCCGCACAGCACGGCGAGCGAGGGCGAGCCCTGCAGGCGATGGAGGAGGTGCCGCGCCTCCGCCTCGACGGCAGCGCAGAAGGCAGGATCGCCGGCGGGATAATCGAAGTTCGAGAAGGCGAAATCCTGCCAAACCATCATGCCCAGCTCGTCGCACAGGGCATGGAAGCCGTCGCACTCGTACCCCATCGTCGCACCGACGCGGATCATGTTCATGCCGGCGTCGCGGGCGAGGGTGAGCAGCGGCGCGATCGCTTCGCGCGTCGTCGGCAGGGCGACGATGTCGCTGCTCGTCCAGCAGGCGCCGCGGCAGAATACGGGCGTGCCGTTGACCACCAGCCCGAAACCGTGACTATCGGCGCCGCGATCGAGCCCAAGCGTGCGGAAACCCACCCTCCCGAGGTCGAAGCGCTCGCCGCCGGCCTCGATGGCGACGGGATGGAGGGCAGGGCGGCCGTGGGTGTGCGGCCACCACGGCTCGACGTCGGGCAGCTCGACGCGCCCGCGCAACCAGCCGTCGCCCTCGTCGACCAGCACGAAGTCGATGGCGCCGCAGCGCGCCGTGACCCAGCCGGAAACAGGTCGCGACAGGCGGACCACCACGTCGAGCAACCCGTCCCCGTCGCTGATCCGGGCTTGCAGCCGCCGTTCCAGCACGCGAAGGCTCGACACCGGGACGAGGTTCAGCTCGCGGGTCGGGCCGACGGCCTGCACCGGCGGCCCCCATCCCGGCACGCGGCCGAGCAGCAGGGTGCGGGCGAAGCGCAGCGTCGGCGGCTCGAACAGGCGCGGGCGCCAACGGGCGCGGCCTTTGCGCCCCGCGAGCCAGCCATCGAGCGAGCGGAAGGCGATCGCCAGCCGGTGCCGTCCGGCGAGCGGCAGCTCGATCTCGTGGCGGACGAACATGCTGTCGGAGAGCAGCACGAGCGCCTCGTCGAGGAACACCTCCGCGATCGTCGCCAAGCCGTCGAGGGCGAGGATGGTCGGGCCACCACCCTCGATCTCGGCGACGTACCACCAGTCGAAGCCGTCGAAGCCGACGGCGTCCTCGGGTCGCCACCGGCTGGCAGCCTGTAGCGCGGCGCCGACGGTGCCGGGGACGATGGCGTGGAGCCAGTCGCCGTCGGCGGGAAGGCCCGAGGGGGTGGCGTGGGCGCCGGGATCGGTGC
>CALMRL010000579.1 GCA_937873345.1 uncultured Beijerinckiaceae bacterium
CGCCACCCCCGCCGCCCTGGCGCTCATCGCCGAGCGGCAGGGCGAGTACGGCACGATCCTGTTCCACCAGTCCGGCGGCTGCTGCGACGGCTCGGCGCCGATGTGCTATCCCGCCTCCGACTACATCGTCGGCGACCGCGACGTGCGGCTCGGGCCGATCGGCGGCGCGCAGGTCTACATTAACCGCGACCAGTACGAGTACTGGAAGCACACGCAGCTGATCATCGACGTGGTGCCGGGGCGCGGCGGGATGTTCTCGCTCGACAACGGTCGCGACCGGCGCTTCCTGACCCGCGGCCGGGTGTTCAGCGACGCCGAGGTCGCCACGTTGCCGGCGGTGTGAAGCATCGGAGCGCAGAACCCGGCGGCGGTTTTCGGATCATCCGATGCGACACGGGATATGACGCGATCGAGCCGGCCTCGATGGTCGGCGCGATGCTGTTGGCCTCACAGCTTCGCCTTCAAATCCCGCGCTGCCGCGAAGACGACCCGCTTGCCCGCCTTCACCTTGATCGCTTCGCCGGTGTTCGGATTGCGCCCCTTGCGCGCCGCCCGCTTCTTCACCTGAAGCGTGCCTAAGCCGGAGAGGCGGACCTTCGAGCCCTTCTTCAACTGCTTGCCGATCATCGCCACCGCCTCGTTGAGGTAGATCTTGGCGTGCGACTTCGGGATGTCGAAGGTCGCGGCGAGATGGTCGCCGATGTCGGTGATGGTGATCGCGGCGACCTTCTTCACCGCCGGCTTGGTCGCTGCCTTGATCGCCGGCTTGCTGGTCGCTCCAGGTTCGGCGAACTGATCGGTGCCCTCCGCGGCGGGGACCGGCACGGTCCCGACGGCGTCCTCGTCCATCCGCTCGCCCTTCTTCGACGACGCCTCCCTCTTCGCCATTCCCGATCTCCGCCCGAGGCGCACTGTTGCCGTCGGCCGTCCGCGAGGCAAGGGCGCCGCGATGCGATGGGGCCTCGCATTCGAGGCTTTCCAGCGTTATGCACGCTTGCGGGCTCCAGCACCCGCCACCATGCGGAGGCTCCGACGAATGGCGACGACGTCTCTTCACCCTATGATCGACAACGGCCTGCGGAAGGGCACCGGCTCGTTCGCCGGCGGCACGCTGCACTGCCACTGCCCCACCGACAGGGTCGAGGTGACGATCACCGGCGATGTCGCGCACAACCACGCCTGCGGCTGCTCCAAGTGCTGGAAGCCGGAGGGCGCCGCCTTTTCCGTCGTGGCTGTGGTGCCGACCGACCATCTCAAGGTGACGGCTCACGAGAAGAAGCTGCACGTCGTCGACGAGGCGGCGACGATCCAGCGCCACGCCTGCCGGCAGTGCGGGGTGCACATGTACGGCCGCATCGTGAAGAACCACCCCGTTAAGGGCCTTGACTTCGTCCACGTCGAGCTCAGCGACGCCATCGGCTGGCAGGCGCCGCAGTTCGCCGCCTTCGTGTCCTCGATCATCGAGCAGGGCCACGATGCCGCCGAGATGGACAGCATCCGTTCGCGGTTGAAGTCGCTCGGCCTCGAGTCCTACGACGTGCTGTCGCCGCCGCTGATGGACGCGATCGCGACCTATGTCGGCAGGCAGAGCGGCGCCCTCTCCGCCTGATCACCGGCTGGGAGAAGCGTCACCCTTCTGCCCAGTCCTTTGGGAGACGCCGACGAGCATGTCCGACGAGCGCCGAATCGATACCACCGAACGTCGTGAGGTGCCCTGGCTCTCCGTCCTCCTGGGCTACGGGCCGATGCTGCCGCTCGTCCTCGGAGCCGCCGGCGCTTGGCTTCTCGCGGGGCCGCTGCGGTCGGCCGACATCCAGCTGACGCTGCTCTTCGCCGCGACCATCCTCGCCTTCCTCGCCGGGGTGCGCCGCGGCCTGTCGTTCCGCACCGCCGGCGGCCCTACCGCGGCGCAGATCGGCACCATGCTCGCGCTGTTCATCCTCGCCCTCGCGAGCCTGGCCTGCCTCCTCCGTGCGCGTCTTCTGTCGGCCGCGGTGCTGCTGGCGGTCGGCTTCACGGTGACGGCGGCGCTCGATCCGATCGCCGCGCGGACCGGGGAAGCGCCGCTGTTCTTCGCGCGACTGCGTCCGACCCAGATGCCGATCGCCGCGGCGAGCCTCGTCGCCATCGCCGCCGCCCTGCTGGCGCGCTGAAGCAGCAGCGGTCGCGAAGCGAGCGAGATCGGGAGCTGAAACTGCGACACGGGATGACGCATCGCGTGCAACCATATGTTGCCGCTGGGCGCTTGCTCGGCAGGTAACATCGCGGCTAAAAGATGGCGGCGCCGGTGCGCTTGAGAGCCTGGGGATCGATGCTCAGTCGTTATGGCCGCCCTATGGCTTCGATAGGCCGCGCGATCATGCGATGCGGTCCGAACCGCGTCGGCTCCGCGATGGCCGCGGCGGCGGCACTCCTGCTCGCGGGGATCGGGCCGGCGGCCTCCGCGGGCTGCAATGGCTCGCGCATCGCGCTAGTGATCGGCAACAGGAGCTATCCCGACGCCGATGTGCCGCTGAAGGGCACGATCGAAGGCGCGACACGCGTCGCCGACGCGCTGCGGTCGATCGGCTTCGACGTGCAGTCCGGCGAGAACCTCGGCAAGGCCGCCACCGAGGCCGCGTTGCGCGTCTTCGAGGCTAAAATCAAGCCCGGCACCGCCGCCTTCCTTTATTTTTCAGGCTACGGCGTCCAGGCGAACGGCCACACCTTCCTTCTCCCGGTGGATGCCTCGATCTGGAGCGAGGCCGACATCGCGACGAACGGCCTCAACATCGATCGCGTGCTCGCCGAGATCGAGGAACGGAAGGCGGCCGTCGAGGTGCTGGTGATCGACGCGGCGCGGCGCAATCCCTATGAGCGCCGCTTCCGCGCCGCCGGCTCGAACGGTCTCGCGCCGCCGAGTGCCGCCTCGGGCAATCTCGTCGCCCTGTTCTCCGCCGCGCCCGACAAGGTCTTCGATCCCCGTGACACGCAGGCCGACACCTTCGCCGAGGATGTCGCCCGGGAGATCACCGCGCCACACGTCACGGCGCAGGAGGCGTTCCGGCAGGTTCGCTCGATGGTGGCGCGGACCTCGCAGGCCGGCCAGACGCCTTGGGGCTTCACCACGCTCAGCGACGACATGGCGCTCGACTCCCGCGATTGCTCGCCGGGCGCCGGGTCGCGGCCGGCGATCGCAGGGGTCGAAGGTCCGGCGCCGACCCCTCCAAGCCCGCCTGCGCCGCCGCAGCCGGCGATCGCCGCACCGGCGGCGCAGGCCGGCCCCCCGCCCGAGAAGGCCGTGGAGCAGGAGGGGCAGGCTCGCCGTTTCAAGATCACGCTGCAGGACAACACCCTCCTCGACGAGCCCCG
>CALMRL010000580.1:0-1298 GCA_937873345.1 uncultured Beijerinckiaceae bacterium
GCGGTTGGTGCCGCGCCGGCAGCACCGTCGGGGGGGCCATCGGAGCCGGAGGGCGCGTCGCCGAAGGCGTCGCCTTGAAGCGCGCGCGCTGGCATCTCGATTGCACGCGGGCGGACCGCCGAGCGCGGAGCGATCCGCGCCGCTGGGGTTGCAGACCTTTCGCATTCCGCGACCTTGGCGTCGCGAGGACGAGGACAGACGATGAAGCGAGCTGACCTGACCGAGAAGATCCTCGACATCAAGCGCGAGAAAGGCTGGACCTGGAAGCACATTACCACCGAGATCGGCGGCATGTCGGAGGTGTTGGTCGTCGGCGCTCTTCTCGGTCAGATGAAGCTGACGAAGCCGCTCGTCGCCAAGGCGGTGGAGCTGTTCGACCTCACCGAGGCCGAGGGTCGGATGCTCAACGAGGTGCCGATGCGCGGCATGCCGATGCCGCCGACCGACCCGCTGATCTACCGCTTCTACGAGCTGGTGATGATCAACGGACCGGCCTGGAAGGCGCTGATCGAGGAGGAGTTCGGCGACGGCATCATGTCGGCGATCGACCTCGACATGACCATGGAGCGCCTGCCCGATCCGAAGGGCGACCGCGTCAAGATCGGCATGTCCGGCAAGTTCCTACCCTACAAGTACTACGGCGCGACCGGCAACAACGCGCAGCTCGGCTACAAGGAGGAGTAGCGCCCCCGCGCATGGTGCCCGGGCGGATGCCGCGTTCCGCGGCGGGGCACGCAAGATTGTCTTGCGCCCTTCCCACCAAATCGCTTGAAATCGGCGGTGCTTCGGCGCGCCACCGGAGGCCCCGTTCGCGGGGCGATGTGGCGCGCGTATCGGAGCCTTGCGGATGTTGGAGGCGCGCTCGATGAGCCCGGACGACTTCGGGACTGTTCACCGCGGCGGGTCGAGCCGGCGCGACTTGGTTGGCGCAAGAGCGGGACGCAGCGGCGCGAGGTGGCGGCGCCTCGCCCTCGCTGTATCCGCGGCCTGGGCCTTCGCGCTGGCAGGGGCCGCCGCACCGGCCTTCGCGCGCGGTCCCGACAACCTCGCCGACGAGGCAGCGGCAGTCAGCGATGCCGTGGTCAACATCTCGGCAACGCAACGCATCGAGGAGAAGGGCGGCGGCGACGTGCCGGAGCTGCAGCAGGGCACACCCTTCGACGAGATGTTCGAGGAGTTCTTCAAGAAGCGGCAGCGCAAGGGCGAGAGCGAGCGCGGCTCCGGGAAGGGCGACGATGAGGGCCACGCCGAGCGCCGCTCCAACTCGCTCGGCTCGGGTTTCGTGATCGATCCCGCCG
>CALMRL010000580.1:1308-10620 GCA_937873345.1 uncultured Beijerinckiaceae bacterium
ACCACGTCGTCGCCGACGCCAACGAGATCACCGTGATCTTCACCGACGGCCGCAAGCTGTCGGCCAAGGTGCTGGGGCGTGACCCGAAGGTGGACGTCGCCGTGCTGAAGGTCGAGCCGGCACAGCCGCTCAAGGCGGTGAAGTTCGGCGACAGCGAGACGATGCGCGTCGGCGACTGGGTGATGGCGGTCGGCAACCCCTTCGGCCTGGGCGGCACGGTCACCGCCGGCATAGTCTCGGCGCGCCACCGCAACATCGATAGCGGCCCCTACGACAACTACATCCAGACGGATGCGGCCATCAACAAGGGCAACTCGGGCGGCCCCCTGTTCAACATGGCCGGCGAGGTGATCGGCATCAACACCGCGATCTTGTCGCCGTCCGGCGGCTCGATCGGCATCGGCTTCGCCACCCCCGCGGCGACGGTGGAGCCGGTGATCGCTCAGCTTCGGCAGTTCGGCGAGACGCGGCGCGGCTGGCTCGGCGTGCGCATCCAGAGCGTCGACGACACGGTGGCGGCGAGCCTCGACCTCGGCCCGACGCGCGGCGCCCTTGTCTCCGGCACCGATCCGAAAGGACCGGCCTCGGCCGCGGGCATCCAGACCGAGGACGTGATCGTCAAGTTCGACGGGCAGGACGTCAGGAGCAGCCGCGACCTGCCGAAGATCGTCGCCCAGGAGCCGGTCGGCAAGGACGTGCCGGTGGTGCTGATGCGCCACGGCAAGGAGCTGACGAAAAGGGTGACGCTCGGTCGGCTCGAGGATGGCGAGCAGCATGCCGCCCTCGCTCCCAGGGCGGAGGATAGGCCGGCCACCGCGCCGCCGCCGTCGGCGATCAAGGCACTCGGTATGACCTTCGCCGGCCTGTCGGGTGAGGCGCGCCGCAAGTTCTCGATCAACGAGA
The DNA here is from genome assembly GCA_937873345.1 of uncultured Beijerinckiaceae bacterium. Taxonomy (GTDB): domain Bacteria; phylum Pseudomonadota; class Alphaproteobacteria; order Rhizobiales; family Beijerinckiaceae; genus RH-AL1. Next base: position 2,212 of record CALMRL010000580.1, read on the forward strand.
GCATCAACAGCGGCGTGGTGATCGCCGACGTCGATCCCGCCTCCGCAGCCGCCGACAAGCGGCTGCAGCCCGGCGAGGTGGTGGTCGAGATCGACCAGGAGCCGGTGAAGGAGCCGGCGGAGGCGCTCGACAGGCTGCAGGCGCTGAGGAGCGCCGGCAAGAAGAGCGCGCTGCTCCTGGTCGCCAACAACCGCGGCGAGGTGCGCTTCGTGGCGGTGCCGGTGGAGTAGCGGCCGGCTTCAGCCCTGCTGGGCGGCGGGCGGCGCCTGCAACTGGCCGTTTGGGCTGTGCTTGTCGACCGCTTCCGGCAGCGCCTGCGCCATCCCTTGCAGCACCTGGTCGTAGGGAATGCCCATCTTCTCGGCGATCTGCTTGACGTGGTCGTTGTTCAGGGTCCGCTCCAGGTCCTGAGCGGTGATCGGATCGTTGGACCCGTGGCCGAGCCAGGACGCGACCTGCTGACCGTAGCCGTTGTGCTGCAGTTGCGGCAGCACGCCGTTGAGGCCGCCGGGATAAGACTGATTCACCAAGCCTGGCAGCGCCGATGCCGACACCGAGCCGAGCATGCCGCCCGCCGCCTGCCTGATGGTATCGAAGAGGCCCATGCTCGCTCCTTGGGATCAGCCACGCCGGCCCGGATGGAGACCCTGGCAGCGTCGCGCTTCGCGCACCAAGCCGGTGGCAATCACGGCGATACGTCCTATCTAACCCCCATAAGACGCTGAGGGAATTCTGTAGCCGCGCGATCGTCATTCGACGGTCGTTGCGGCGGCAGCAAAGGGTGTTCTGGCACTCCCTTCCGATGAGTGCTGTTGACACTTCGTCGCGGAGGGTCTACTCCCCGCCGCGGTTCTGGCACTCTCCCGTATCAAGTGCTAGGTCGCCTATCCGCTGCAGAGCACCGTCCTTGCCAGAGCGAGACGGGTGCCGGCGGATGCAATCCAGGAGCATCAACCGCATGAACTTCCGTCCTCTCCATGACCGCGTGGTGGTCAAGCGCCTCGAGAGCGAGGAGCGCACGAAGGGTGGCATCATCATTCCCGACACCGCCAAGGAGAAGCCGCAGGAGGGCGAGATCATCGCCGTCGGTCCCGGCGGACGCGATGAGTCCGGCAAGCTCACCCCCCTCGACGTCAAGGCCGGTGACAAGGTGCTGTTCGGCAAATGGTCGGGCACCGAGGTCAAGATCGACGGCAAGGACCTCCTCATCATGAAGGAAAGTGACATCATGGGCGTCGTCGCCTGATCCCTGGCTTCCGCTAGCCTTCCCCATTATTTCGATAAGGAGCTTTAGAGCCTCATGGCAGCCAAGGACGTACGTTTCTCCTCCGACGCCCGCGACCGCATGCTTCGCGGCGTGGACATCCTCGCCAACGCCGTCAAGGTGACGCTCGGCCCGAAGGGCCGGAATGTCGTCATCGAGAAGAGCTTCGGCGCGCCGCGCATCACCAAGGACGGCGTCACCGTCGCCAAGGAAATCGAGCTGTCCGACAGGTTCGAGAACCTCGGCGCGCAGATGATCCGCGAGGTCGCCTCCAAGCAGAACGACCACGCCGGTGACGGCACTACCACCGCCACCATTCTCGCCGCCTCGATCGTGCGCGAGGGGACCAAGGCGGTCGCCGCTGGCCTCAACCCGATGGACCTGAAGCGCGGCGTCGACAAGGCCGTCGAGGCCGTCGTCGCCCATCTCAAGTCGAACTCGAAGAAGGTCACCTCCAATGAGGAGATCGCGCAGGTCGGCACCATCTCGGCCAACGGCGACAAGGAGGTCGGCACCATGCTGTCGACCGCGATGCAGAAGGTCGGCAACGAGGGCGTCATCACCGTCGACGAGGCCAAGGTCGCCGAGACCGATCTCGATGTCGTCGAGGGCATGCAGTTCGACCGCGGCTATCTCTCCCCATACTTCATCACCAACCCGGAGAAGATGGTCGCCGAGCTCGAGGATCCCTACATCCTGATCCACGAGAAGAAGCTGTCGTCGCTGCAGGCGATGCTGCCGGTCCTCGAGGCCGTGGTGCAGACCGGCAAGCCGCTGCTGATCGTCGCCGAGGACGTCGAGGGCGAGGCGCTTGCGACGCTCGTCGTCAACAAGCTGCGCGGCGGCCTCAAGGTCGCAGCCGTCAAGGCGCCGGGCTTCGGTGATCGTCGCAAGGCGATGCTGGAAGACATCTCTGTCCTGACGCAAGGTCAGATGATCTCCGAGGATCTCGGCATCAAGCTCGAGAACGTGACGCTTCAGATGCTCGGCCGCGCCAAGCGGGTGCGCATCGACAAGGAGAACACTACGATCATCGACGGCGCGGGTGCCAAGTCGGACATCGAGGGGCGCATCGGCCAGATCAAGGCGCAGATCGCCGAGACCACCTCGGACTATGACAAGGAGAAGCTCCAGGAGCGTCTGGCCAAGCTCGCTGGCGGCGTCGCGGTGATCCGCGTCGGCGGCGCCAGTGAGGTCGAGGTCAAGGAGAAGAAGGACCGCGTCGAGGACGCTCTCAACGCTACCCGCGCGGCGGTCGAGGAAGGCGTGTCGCCTGGCGGCGGCGTGGCGTTGCTGCGCGCCATCAAGGCGCTCGACGGCATCTCGGTCGAGAACGCTGACCAGCGCACCGGCGTCGACATCGTGCGTCGCGCGATCCAGACCCCAGCTCGCCAGATCGTCGACAACTCCGGCGGTGACGGTGCGGTGATCGTCGGCAAGCTTCTCGAGAACGAGAGCTACGGCTACGGCTACAACGCGCAGACCGCGGAGTACGTCGACCTGATCGGCGCCGGCATCATCGACCCGACTAAGGTCGTGCGCACGGCGCTGCAGGACGCGGCCTCGATCGCCGGCCTGCTGATCACCACCGAGGCGACCATCACCGAGGCGCCGAAGAAGGACGCGCCGGCGATGCCGATGGGCGGCGGCGGCATGGGCGGCATGGGCGGCATGGACTTCTAAGCTCCAGCGCCGCCCAATCCTCAGACTCGACGAACGAAAAAGCGGGGTCCCGAAACCATCGGGGCCCCGCTCCCGTATCCGGAAGCATCACCAACCCCGGGTGCATGCATGTCCGATCACTATGGCTCCGATCTTTGCCGCGGCGAGCGCAACGGGGAGGCGAGGGGTCACTACGATCGGGACGGCGAAATCGGGGTCGAGCGCCGCACGGCGACGCGGGCCGACCTGCTCGACGCCATCGCTGCGACCTGCCCGCACCTGCCGCGCGCCGAGGTGCGCCACATCTTTGAGGCGGCACTTGAGGAGATGGGCGACGTGCTGCGCCACGGTGAGGCGGTGAAGCTGCGCTCCTTCGGCCAGTTCGCCGTGCGCGCCAAGCGCGAACGCGTCGGCCGCAATCCCCGCACCGGCGTCGAGGTGCCGATCACGTCGCGCCGCGTGCTCACCTTCCGGCCCTCGTCGGTGCTGCTCGACAGGGTGAACGGCGACCAGACGAAACCGGGCGCGGAGGAGTAGGCGCGTTCACATCGTCGCGCTTATCCCATCTGCCGGGAAACGGGCCTGTTTTGCGCCGCAGTGTCGATCTATAGGATTTGACAGCGCGCAGCCGGTCGCGCCGGAGCCCGCTTGAATGAAACTGCTCGGGATAGCTGTCGCGCTCTTCGGTCTCGTCGAGATCGGCGTCGGCATCGCGAGCCATCAGCCGCCGGTGTTCCTGCTCGCTGCCTTCACCCTGCTGGCGGCGTTCACGACGTTCCGGTCGGCGGGCATCTCGACTTTCCTTCAGGTGCTGATCGCCTACTTCTCCGTCGAGACGATCGTGCTCGGGGCCTGCGTCTGCATCAACGCGATGAGGCTGTGGCCGCCATCGCTGGAGGTGGTGCACATCCCCTCGACCGTGGCGATGACCGTCGCCTTGTTCTCGATCATCTCCTACCTGACGTCGTTCATCCCCGTCGCGCGCAAGACGCTGGCGATCGCCGACCGCTACTTCCGTGCAGCCGACACCGTCGCCATCCCGCTCGGGATCGGGCACCTGCGGATGCGCGAGTGCACGCTTGCGGCGGCGACGATCATGTTCATCATTCTCCTGAACCAGCTCGAAGTCTGGTTCGTGGTGTTGCTGTCCTTCGTGTCCTCGGACATTTCGAACGCCATCCAGACCTACGACTCGAAAGCCTTCTGGCACGCCCTGCTCGTCGAGTTCCCGATCTATCTCACGCCGTACCTGCTGGCGCTGTACGTCGAGTTCCTGGCGTCCAACATCCTCTTCATACGCTGGCGGCGCTGGCTGACCGAGGATTATTCCCATCGCTGGCTCGACCACCACAATCACTACGGCATGATGCTGGCCGGCGTCGGCGCCGACAATCCCGACCAGCGCATCCAGGAGGACATCCCGCGCTTCATCAATGGCGGGCAGTTCGGCAATCTCGGCGTCTACTCCTTCTCGATTCAGCTCATCGCGACGCTGTCGTCGCTGGTCTCGTTCTCGATCATCCTGTGGAGCCTGTCGGCGGCGCTGACGATTCCCGGCACCGGCTTCCACGTGCCCGGCCTGCTGCTGTGGTTCGCGATCGTCTATGCCGCGCTCGGCACGGGCGCGACGGCGCTGATCGGCAGGCCGCTGGCTCAGCTCGCCTTTGCGCGGCAGCATTTCGAGGCCAATTTCCGCTTTGGCCTGGCTCGCTTGCGCGAGTACTCCGAGCAGATTGCCCTGCTGTTTGGTGAGGCGACGGAAAAGTCGATCCTCGCCAAGCAATTCTCTTCGATCGTGCGAAATTTCTATTCCATCATGTTCGTCAAGGCGTTCCTTGACAACTTTATCCAGTTCTTCTCATATATCAATGAGTTCATACCTTATATTCTTGTAGCGCCGTTTTATTTTGCGAAGGCGGCTACTTTGGGAACGCTGACGCAGGCGCGGATAGCATTCGGGCAGGTGAATGCTTCGCTGACCTTCTTCGTCAACTACTACTCGTCGCTGGCCGAGTTCAAGTCCGTGCTTGACCGTCTCACCACCTTCGACGCCTCGCTTGCCGCCGTGCCGCCGGCGGTGCCGCTGGTGCGCTCGCCGGCAGCCGCGAGCGGCGACTTCGTGCTGTCGAACGTGCAGCTGCACCTGCCCGGCGGCAAGGCGCTGTCGGGCGCCATCGACCTGCGCCTCGCGGCCAACGAGAACGTGTTGCTCACCGGGCCGTCGGGCACCGGCAAGTCGACGCTGTTCCGTGCCATCTCCGGCGTCTGGCCCTACGTCGACGGCACGGTCGAGGTGCCGGCGGAGGCCTCGATCATGGTGCTGCCGCAGAAGCCTTACCTGCCGGTTGGCACATTGAGCGGTGCGATCTGCTATCCCCGCGAGGCCGGCAGCTATCCCGACGCCGAGATCGCGGCCGTGCTCGACGCGGTGGAACTCGGCCAGCTCAAAGGCGCCCTCGACATCGACGACCACTGGACGCAGCGCCTGTCGGGCGGCGAACAGCAGCGCCTCGCCCTCGCCCGCGCGATGCTGGCCAAGCCGACCTGGCTGCTGCTCGACGAGGCGACGTCGGCGATGGATCCCGCGTTGGAGCGCCGCATCTATCAGTCGCTGGCCACGCAGTTGCCGACGACCACCGTGATCTCGATCGCCCACCGCGACAGCCTCGCCGATCACCACAAGCGCCACCTCGTGCTGATGCCGGCGGCGGACGGCATCGCCAGGCTGGAAGATGAGCGGGCCGCGGCCGAATAGCGGCTCCAATTGCCGGCGGGGCTGCGGATGCCGCGATGGCCCCGGTCGGGCACGCCGGCTCGGCAGTCGCACCCATTCCCGGCACCGGCCGCAGCCTCTTCGCTGGGGGCTCTCCGACAGTCCGGTTGGCATGGCTGGCGGGATCGGCGTATCAGCAGTGGAGCGAGGCGCTGCAGGCCCGCGGGATGGGGACCCCGCGCCCCTGATGCGCAGCCACAACCCCAAGCGTGGTGATGACCGAGGACGAGCGAGGCGAGATCGAACGTTTGCGGGCGCGGGAACGGACCCTCGCGGAGGAGAACGCCCGCCTGCGCGCCGCGCTCGGCCGCGGACCTGTTCCTTCCGGCGGTGAACGGCAGGTCGGCGTGACGGCTTCGCCCCGCGCGGACCTGCTGTTCACCGCCGCCGAGAAGACGCAGATGGCGATGGTCATCTCCGACCCCAATCTGCCCGACAACCCGATCATCTTCGCCAATCGCGCCTTCGTCGAGCTGTCGGGCTACGCTCACGACGAGCTGATCGGCCGCAACTGCCGTTTCCTGCAGGGTGAGGGCACCGACCCCGCAGAGGTGGCGCGGCTGCGCGCCTGCATCGCCGCGCGGCGCGACGTCGTCGTCGAGGTGTTGAACTATCGCCGCGACGGCACGTCGTTCCGCAACGAGCTCTACGTCAGCCCGGTCTTTGCCGCCGATGGCCGGCTCCTGTATTTCTTCGGCAGCCAGCTCGACGTCACCCGCTTCCATGATCGCGAGCGGCAGGCACTTGACGGCGTCGCGCCCTACCGCCTGCTGATGGAGGCGATGGAGGCCGGGTTCTGCATCATCGAGCTGCGCTTCGACGAGACCGGCCGCGCCGCGAACTACCGCTTCGTCGAAGTGAACGCCGCCTTCGCCCGGCAATCAGGTCTCGCCGACGCCAAGGGGCGCTGGATGCGCGACCTCGTCCCCGACCACGAGCAGCACTGGTTCGACGTCTACGGCGGTGTCGCGCGCACCGGTCGCACGGTGCGCTTCCGCGGCTTGGCCACCGCGCTTGGGCGCTCGTTCGATGTGCACGCCGTGCGCGTCGGCGACGCGTCGCACCATCGCGTCGCCGTGGTGTTCACCGACGTCGCGGCCGGCAAAGACCTTGCCGAGGTCGGGCACGACGAGGCCGAGGCGGAACATACCGCCGAGCGTGACCTCGTGTGGCGCGTCAGCCGCGACCTGCTGGTGATCTGCGGCTTCGACGGCTTCTACCGTGCGGTCAACCCGGCCTGGACGACCCTTCTCGGCTGGCTGCCCGGCCGGCTCGTCGGCACGCGCCTCGACGCCCTCGTCCACGCCGAGGATCGCGAAACGGTTCTCGCCGGCTTCGAGCGGGTGCGCAGCGGCGCCGTCGTCGAGGCCGACGTGCGCCTGCTCGCCGCCGACGGCGCCTACCGCTGGTTCGCCTTCGTCGCGATCTCGCAGGGCGACTGCGTCTACGCCACCGGCCGCGACATCACCGAGCGCCGGGCGTTGGAGGAGCAGCTGCGGCAAAGTCAGAAGATGGAGGCCGTCGGCCAGCTCACCGGCGGCGTCGCCCACGACTTCAACAACCTGCTCACCGTGATCCGTTCCTCCACCGATCTCCTGCAACGGCCGAACCTCAGCGAGGAGCGTCGGGCACGCTACATCGGCGCCATCGCCGACACGGTCGACCGCGCTGCCAAGCTGACCGGCCAGCTGCTCGCCTTCGCCCGGCGCCAGGCGCTGCAACCGATGGTGTTCGACGCCGCCGCGAGCGTCGCCGCCATCGGCGACATGGTCCGCACCCTCACCGGCGCGCGCATCCGCGTCGAGATCGCCGTCGACCGCGCCGCCGGTGCCGCATCGGACTTCCATGTCGACGCCGATCCGAGCCAGTTCGACACCGCGCTGGTCAATCTGGCGGTCAATGCCCGCGACGCGATGGCCGGCGAAGGCCGGCTCGCGATCCGGGTCGGCCGCGCCGACGCGATCCCGCCGGTGCGGGCGCATCCTGCCCTCGCCGGCGACTTCGTGACGGTCGAGATCGCCGACACCGGCACCGGCATCGCTCCCCACGATCTCGACCGCATCTTCGAGCCCTTCTTCACCACCAAGGGCGTCGGCCAGGGCACCGGGCTGGGCTTGAGCCAGGTGTTCGGCTTCGCCAAGCAGTCCGGCGGTGAGGTGGTGGCGGGAAGCGAGCCGGGAGCCGGCGCGACCTTCCGCCTCTACCTGCCGCACGCTGCACGGTCTCCCGCCCCGACGAGCATGGCTTCTGCTCAGGTCCGGACGCTGGCGGAAGGGCACGGCACGCGCGTCCTCGTCGTCGAGGACAACGGCGACATCGGCGCCTTCGCGACGCAGGCCCTCGCCGAGCTCGGCTTCGCCGCAAGCTGGGTGGCCGACGCGGCGCAGGCCCTCGCCCGCATCGAGGAGGCGGTCGACGGCTTCGAGGTGGTGTTCTCCGACGTGATGATGCCCGGCATGAACGGCGTCGAACTGGCTCGCGAGATCGCGCTCCGGCGGCCCAACCTGCCGGTGGTGCTCACCTCGGGCTACAGCCACGTGCTGGCGTCGGAGGGCACGCACGGCCTGCCGCTGCTGCGCAAGCCCTATTCGGTCGCCGACCTGTCGCGGGTGCTGCGCGAGGCCCTGCACGCCCGCACCGGCGTGGTCGCGGGCTGAACGCTCACCCCGTGCCCCTCGGCCCATCGAGGACGCGGCGCACTCTTCGCGCC
>CALMRL010000581.1 GCA_937873345.1 uncultured Beijerinckiaceae bacterium
TTGGTCCTCGCTGATCCTCTCAATCAGCCCGGTCCAAAGCCAGCCGGTCACGTCAGACACCTACGAGGCGATCATCGACGCCGCCTGCGAGGCGTGGAGCAAGCTCACCAAGCAGCCTGCCACCATCACCTCTATCACCAAACGCGAGTGGGCTCACACAGGTCAATCGCAAGGGCCGTTGATATCAGCTGAGCGGGATCGACCCGGAAGCCTACCTACGCGACGTCGTCGGCCGCGTCGCCGATCAGCCCGCATCACGTCTTGCCGAACTGCTGCCCTGGGGCTGAACGCCGTCCGATGCCATCGCACAGACTGCCTGATCAGAACGGCCACTGACCGAGCAGTCACGTAACAATAGCTATTTGGCTGGTTTCAAAGATCGTCGATCTTGAATTCCGTCCAAGCGCTGGCGACGTAGCTGCTGCTTTTCGGTGCCGTCGTGATTACGCGCCAAGCATAGTATCCATGCACCATAGGCATCTTCGCGAAAACACCGGATGCATCCGTGAAGCTTGAAAACACCTCGTGTGAGCCGTCGCTGTCCAAAGCGCGCAACTCCACGAAGAAGCGGACGGGTTCGCCTTGCTCTTGCAGGGTCCAGACGAGAGCGACGCCATCGGCGCCAGAGCCGAAGCGTTCACTTGCCGCGGGAGCGATCGGCTTCGCAACATCCAGAGGCCACGATGCCTGCGGCGCCTCCGGCAAGCCGGCGAGCCGCTCGCGGGCGGCCTGCAGGCCGGACGCGGCGAACCAAGCGTGCGCGATCCGCAGGTTCTTCGGCACCCCCTGGCCCGCCTGGTAGAGTTGGCCGAGATTATAGGCCGCGCGCGCGTCGCCGCGGACGGCGGCGCGGGCGTACCACGTGGCGGCTTGCGCCACGTCGGCTTCGACACCGCGTCCACTATCCAGCATGACCGCGACATTGAATTCAGCCGCGGGCAGCCCGGCTTCCGCGGCACGGCGATAGAGGGCGAAGGCGCGCTCAGCGTCGCCGCCGGCATCGCTGCGCACCGCCTCATCGAACCAGGATGATGCCGCCTCGTCCCTGGCTAGGCCTGGGCAGGGCAGCGAGCCAGCTGCGAGCAACGCGGCGGTGACGAGGCGGCGCCAGCGCATCGCCTAGCGCCAGGAGATCACGACACGGCGATTCTGCAGTTCAGCGACCCCCGGCGGCGTCGGGACGGGAAGCTCGGTCTCACCCTTGGCGAGGACCTGAAAGCGGTCGGCCGGGATACCGCGATCGAGCAAACCTCGCAGCACAGCCGTGGCACGTCGTTGCGACAGAGAAAGGTTCGCTTGCGCCGCTCCGGTACGGTCCGAACTGCCGGTGATGATCATCACGATCGGCTTGCCCTGGTTGTAGGCGCGTGAGGCGCGGTCCAGCGTCGCCAAGTCCTTCTCCCGCAACTCACTCCTGCCGGAGTCGAAAAGGATCACGAGCGACGGGGGCGCCTCGGCTGCTCCGGTGCTCGAAGCTTCTGCCGCTGAGGCTGTGGTGGAGACTGGCACGGGGCCGAGAACTCCTACGGAGAGGCCGGCGGCGATCAGTATCTTGCGTGTGCTGGGCATCGATGTGTCTCCTGAACGGAGGTGGGTGTCTCGCTCTCAGTCGCCGATCGAGACCTCGATGGTGCCTGGTCGCAGGGGTCTGCGATTCTTAGCGCGGCTCCAGACGGGAGCCGGTCCATCGAGCTTTCCATCGAGCTTTTGGGCGACGCGATCGGCGAGACCGCGATCTTGCGCGTAGAAGTAAGTCACGGCGTCGCCTGTTTTGCCCGCCTCGACCTTCGCTCCGTCCTGTACGTCCGCGCCCATCATCCGTAGCGCGCTCAGCAGAGCCTGCGCGCGAGCCCACGATCGCGTCCCCTCATGTCCGTAGCGCAGCAGAACGTGGCTTGGCACGGCATCCGGGAGCGATGGCCGCACCGCGATGTTTTCGGCTAGTTCGCCCTTCGCCACCGCTTGCGGCGTCGGCGCGCGCGGCAGTTCGGAGGCGCCGTGCGAAGCGGATGCCGGTGCCCGAAGCGGCGGAGTGCCGGCTGCTGTTCGTGTGTCGCCTTGCAGTTGCTTGCCGACGACAGCGTTTCCTTGCGGCTCATTTTGCCATCCCGCGCCGAGTTGGAGGAGGATCGGCACCGAAGCCGATCGCGTTCCGCCAACGATGCCGCTGTCCTGCGCGGCGAGCACGTTGCGCGCCCGCTCCAAGATGGTGAAGGGATTTTCGCCGCCTCCGTCCGCCGCCTCCGCGGACCACCCAAGCCTCGGCGGTATCGTCGGGCTATCCTGCTGCGCCTTTGTCAGCGCTTTGAGACGAGTGATCTGCTCCGTGCTCTCCGCCTGTAAATCGGCGATGAGGCGTTCCGCCGCACCACGTCGCCGTCTTTCCCGCTCGAGATCACTGGTCAGCTGCTGCAGCCTGGCGGCTCCGCTCAGCGTTTCTCCCGACTGCTGGTGGTCTTCAACGAGCTTCTTCTCGACGGAAGCGGCATCGTTGTTGAACTTGGCTTTCGTTTGTGCTTCTGCGAATTTGGCAGCTTTGACGTCTTGACCGGTTTGAGCCTCTGGCAGCTGCGCCTGCAAGGGCCTATCCTGCGCCTCATCGGCGAAAGCATGCGGCTGGGCGAGCTTCGCCCGAAGGTCGGTTATCTCAGCGGTGGCCGCGGCAGTCCGCATGACGATCTTGCCTTGCCAAGCTTCTTTGCCATCCCAGGCAGCGCGCTCAGCTTCGATGGCGCTCGCCGCCAAATCGCACTGCTCGATCGATCGATGCCGCTCCGCTTCGAGTTCATCGCTCTTCGCGGGAACCGCGCTCGCCAAGGCGGCGCTTTTTCGATCGCGATCCCCGAGGCGGCTGGCGATATCGCTGGCTTCATTGCGAGCGGTCCTGAGATTACCTTGAACTGTGTTGAGATCGTGACCTGCTCTTGAACCTTCTTCCTGCTCGCGACGGAGAACGAATCGCAGAGAACTTCGCAGCACATCAAGCTGCTCGCGGGAGAGCGCGATTTCTGCGACAGGGTCGATTGCCTCCGCGCCGGAAGATGCCGCCGACGGAAGATCGCTGCCCTTCGTCTGCATGCGAGGTCCATCGCCGGTGCCGATCGCGTCAGGTAAGTCACGCTCTAAAATATTCTTCGATATGCCGATCACTTCGTTCTGCCTGTCGCTGGTTTCATCGGCCTGATCGTTGCTGGAACTGCGATGCGGCATGACGTCCGGCTCCGTTCGCTGTTCTGACAACAGTAACGTGCGCAACGAGAAGGCAACGATGACAGTCGTACATAGGAGCACGACGATGACGATCAGGATTCGCATCGTTGACGATTATCTGCCTTCATCAGCTGATGCCCTCTAATTGCCATGACCGGCTCACGCGCGATCCATGAGGGATCGCGGGGCATCGCATGCAGAGGTAGTGCCCGGCGGGACGGAGGGAATGCGCGGGGAAAGCTTCGGCGGACTCTCGCGCAGCAGCTCTTCGAAATAGCCGATGGTGCGGGTGAGGCCGGCGCGCAG
>CALMRL010000582.1:0-7965 GCA_937873345.1 uncultured Beijerinckiaceae bacterium
AGAGCATCGGACCGAAAAGTGCGCAGCGGTTTTCGGATTATTCCGATGCGGAACAGCAGGTTAGGGCATCGGACCGGATCCGATATCCGGTCCGATGCTCTAGGCGCCGCAAGGGATGATCTCGCGAGATGTCCACCTGCAGCCCCTGGGCTGCTTCGCCTCCGGCTCGCAATGACGAGGGCATCCTATCCCGCCCTGGCGAGCTGGCGCTGGCCCATCCGCTCGGCCTCGCGCACCAGGGCGTTGAGCAGCGGGTTCATCGCGTAGCGCGGCGACACGATCAGCCCGATCATGTGCGACACCTCGGGCTCGACGATCGGCACGGCGCGGATGTCGGGGCCGAGCGCCACGGCCTCGGGCAGGCTGGCCGGCACGATCGAGCAGACCGCGCCGCTCGCCACCTGCGCCAGCAGGGCGACCATCGAGTTCGACTCGAAGGCAGCGTCGAGCGCCGCGCCGGCCTCGCGCAGGAGCTGGTCGATGATGCGGCGGTTCTGCATGTCCGGCGTCATCAGGCCGAGGGCCACGTCGCCGAGGTCGTGCCAGCGGATCGCGTTCTGCCGGCCGTGGCGGCCGCCGCGGCTGGTGAGCAGGCAGTAGCGCTCGCGAAACAGCGGCACGGTCTTCACGTCGCCGATCGCCTCGTTGTCGAGGTAGGTGATGCCGCCGTCGATCGACAGGTTGCTGAGCCCTTCCAGCATCGCCGCCGATGTCGAGGACGTCAGGGTGAAGCGCACGGAGGGGTGCTCGGCGCGGAACGGCGCGGTGAGCGCCGGCACGCTGGCGAGCGCGGTCGGGATGCAGCCGAGGCGCAGGTGTCCCGCCAACCCGCGGCGCAGGGCGTCGAGGTCCTGGCGCATCGCCTCGGCGTCGCCGACGATGCGCCGCGCCCAGGCCAGCACGTGCTCGCCCTCGGGCGTGAAGCCCTGGAAGCGCGACGAGCGGCGCACGATCACCACGCCGAGCTTCTCTTCCAAATGCTTCAGCCCGGCCGACATGGTGGGCTGGGTGACGCCGCAGCTGTCGGCGGCGCGCCCGAAATGCTGCTCGCGGGCGAGCGCGAGGACGTAGGCGAGCTTGTCGATCAAGGCGGCGGCGACGCGGTACGGGTGGCGGGCATGGATGCCGATATAGCGTCGTCGCGCTCAGTCCAGCTCTCTGCCTTTCGTTTCGGGCATCAGGAACGCCGCCACGGTGCCGACCACGGAGAAGGCGGCGAGGTAGTAGGCTGGCGCGAGCTTATCGCCCGTGAGGTTGATGAGCAGGTTAACGAGGAAATTGGTGGAGGAGCCGAAGATCGAGACGGCCAGGGCATAGACGATCGACAGGCCTGCCGAGCGCACCGCCTTGGGCAGTGACTCCGGGATGCCGACGATGATCGCCGCCGCGTTCACCGAGGATAGCGCCGAGAGCAGGAAGGTAACGGCGAGGATCGTCACAGCCGTGGGATGCGCTCGCAGGATCGCGAAGGCCGGCACGCAGAGCAGCAGGATGGCGAGGCGCGGCCAGATCAGCACCGGGCGCCGGCCGAAGCGGTCGGCGAGCAAGCCGCCGAAGAGCGGGAAGGCGATTGAGGCTAGGCCGAACGCGATCGTCACCAGGGTCGAAACCGTCCCGGCCAAGCCGAGCGTCGAGCCGGCATAGGTCGGCATGTTGGTGCCGATCGAGCTCGACACGTTGGAGGCGGCGATCAGCGCGAAGGTCACGCAAAGCAGCCGGGCGTGGTCGCGCCACAGCCTGCGCAGCACGCCGAGCGTCGATCCGGCTGCCCTGCCGTCCTCATCCATGCCGGCCGTCTCGGGCAGGTGCGAGCGGATCACCAGCCCGACCGGCACCACGCTGATGCCGAGCAGGAACAGCACGCGCCAGCCCCAAGCCGACATCGCGGCATCGCCGATAACGAGGGTGAGGACGAGCGAGAGGATGCCAACAGCGAGAGCGGCGCACCCCTGGCTGGCGATCTGCCAGGAGGCGATGAAGCCGCGTTGCGGCGCCGCCGCCGCCTCCAGCAAGTAGGCGGTGGAAGGCCCGATCTCGCCGCCCAGCGCCAGTCCCTGGATCAGCCGCCCGGCGATCACCAGCCCCTGCGCCCAGGCGCCGATGCTCGCATAGGACGGGGTGAGCGCCAGCATCAGCATGCCGATGGCCATCAGGGCGATGGTGACGAGCATCGCCGGCTTGCGGCCGGCCCGGTCAGCGAAGGCCCCGATCACGACGCCGCCGACCGGGCGCATCACGTAGCCGATGCCGAACAGGGCGAGCGAGGCCAAGAGGCTCTGACCCGGCTCCTTCAAGGGAAAGAAGGCGAGGCCGATCGACTTGGCGAAGAAGACGAAAGCCGTGAAGTCGTAGAACTCGAGCGCGTTGCCGAGGATCACCGCCGCCACAGCGCGGCGCTCCAGCGGCGGGTGGCCGGGGGCATGATCCTGCAGGGCGGCTATCGGCATGGTCATTGCCGCTGTGTAGCTTGGCCGTGGCGCGACGGCCAGCGACCGCCTTGCGAGCCTCGCTGCGGCAACCGACATGATCCTCGTCCTTATCCGCCGCGAGCCGCCATGGTCGACCTGCCGCCCGACATCCCGCCCGACTCCAAGCTGACCCGCTCGAAGCGGCGCTGGGCCGACGAGGGCAAGTTCCTGACCGGGCATGACGCGCGGCCCGAAGCCGAGCGCCTGCCGCCCGGCCAGCATCTCGTGCGCGACTGGCCGGTGCTCGACCTCGGCGTCACCCCCAACGTGCCGCGCGAGCGCTGGACGCTCGACGTCGACGGCGCGGTGGCGAACCGCCTGCACTGGCGATGGCACGACTTCCAGGCGCTGAAGCAGGACACGCTGGTCAGCGACATGCACTGCGTCACCACCTGGTCGCGCTACGACAACCGCTGGCAGGGGATCACCACCCGGCGCCTCCTCGACATCGTCGAACCCGCCGACGAGGCGCGCTACGTCGTGCTGCAATCCTCCGACGGCTACACCACCAACCTGCCGCTCGCCGACTTCGCGGCCGCCGACGCGATGATCGTGCATTCCTGGGAAGGCAAGCCGCTGACCCGCGACCACGGCGGCCCGGTGCGCCTGATCGTGCCGCACCTCTACCTGTGGAAGAGCGCGAAGTGGCTGAACGCCATCACATTGCGCACCGACGACCATCCCGGCTTCTGGGAAACGCGCGGCTACCACGACCGCGGCGACCCGTGGCGGGAGCAGCGCTACTCCGAGGACTGAGCGCGTCCGGCGCCGCTCGCTGGCCATCTTCCCCCTGCGCAACGGTGAAGGGGAAGCGCAGCGAGGCGGCGGAGGGGCCAGGGACCAGGAGGCCTCGACCACCGCACGTTGCAGGACCAAGCCCGGCCGGCCCCTCCCCAAGCCCCGCGCGAGCGGCTAAGCCCGTGGCCGACCCCACCGGCGAAAGGCTCTCCTTTGCGCAAGATCGCGTCGCCGCTCCTCCTCGTGCTGGTGATCGGCCTGATCGCCGTCGCCAGCGTCCCGGCGCAGCAGTCCTGGCTGGCACCGAGCATCGCCGCCGCCGCCTTCACCCAGGTGTTCAACGCCGCGCAGCCCGGCGCGCGGCTCTACACCATCATCCTCGGGCAGGTGATCGGCGTCGTGTCCGGCTTCGCCGGCACCCTGCTCGCGCGCGCCGGCGACGCGCCGAAGTTCATCGGCAACCACGACATCACCTGGCAGCGCGTGCTGGCGATCGTCATCGCCGTGGCGATCACGGCGACGCTGCAGGAGCTGTTCAAGGCGCGCTCGCCGGCCGGCGGCACGACGGCGGTCGTGGTCGCGGTCGGCGCCGAAACGGCCACCCTCGACGGCGCGATCCGCCTCGCCGTCGGCATCGTCATGGTCGCCGTGCTCGGCGAGGCGGCGAGGCGGGTGATGCTCGTCGTCGAGAAGAGCGAGCCGGAATCTTGACGAAGCCCCGCTCGCCCGCCACCTTCGCTCAAGCAAGCCAAGGGGATCCCCGCCAGGGGGCTGAGAGGCCGGCAGCGCCCGTGACGGAGGACATCCCGCACGATGGCGGCCCGGCGACCCTTCGAACCTGATCCAGTTTGCGCTGGCGGAGGGATGGCACGGGGCGCACCCCTCATCCCATCATCGCCGGCGACGGGAGGCACCATGCGCGACACGCGCCGGCCCCACATCGCCGTCCTCGGCGCCGGCATCGCCGGCCTCGCCGCGGCCGATGCCTTCGTGCGCGCCGGCTGCCCGGTGGTGCTGCACGAGCGCGGCCCCGAGGCGGGCCAAGGCTGCTCGCACTACGCCGGAGGGATGATCGCGCCGTGGTGCGAGGCCGAGGCCTCCGAGCCGTCGATCGTCGCGCTGGGGCTGGAAGGCCTACGCTACTGGCGCGAGACCGTGCCGGTGGCGCTGGGCCACGGCACGCTGCTCGTCGCGCCGCCGCGTGACACCGCCGAGCTCGCGCGCTTTGGCCGCCGCACCAGCAATTTCGAGACGCTCGACCCCGCCGCGATCGCCGCGCTGGAGCCCGACCTCGCCGGCCGTTTTTCCCGCGCGCTGCTCTTTCGCGAGGAGGCCCACCTCGATCCGCGCGCGGCGGTGGCCGAGCTGGGTCGGCGCCTGCGCGAAAGCCCACTCGCCGAGCTGCGCTTCGGCTCGGACACGCCGGACGTCGAGGGCGACCGTTGCGCCGACTGGGTGATCGACTGCCGCGGCCACGCCGCCCGCGACCGGCTCGCCGACCTGCGCGGCGTCAAGGGCGAGATGGCGGTGCTCCACACCCGCGACATCAGCTTCTCGCGCCCCGTGCAGCTGCTGCACCCGCGCACCCCCGTCTACATCGTGCCGCGCGGCGACGGGCGCTTCATGGTCGGCGCCACCGCGATCGAGAACGCGGAGCGTGGCCGCGTGCGCGCCCGCGCCCTGCTCGACCTGCTCGGGGCCGCCTACACCGTGCATCCCGCCTTCGGCGAGGCCGAGGTGGTGGAGATCGGCTGCGACCTGCGCCCGGCCTTCCCCGACAACATGCCGGCGATCCGCCGGGAGGGGCGGCGCGTCTTCATCAACGGCCTCTACCGCCACGGCTTCCTCGTCGCCCCGGCGCTCGCCGCGCGGGCCGTGGCCATCGTGCTCGGCGACATCCAATCCGAGGTGACCCATGCGCATCCACGTCAACGGCGAAGCGCGTGAAGTCGCCTCCGCGACGCTCCACGCCCTGCTCGACGAGCTCCACTACGGCGGCCTCACCGTGGCGACGGCGCTGAACCAGGGCTTCGTGCGCGCCGTCGACCGCGAGCGGACCCCGCTCGCCGAGGGCGATGCCGTGGAGATCGTCTCGCCGCGGCAGGGTGGGTGAGCATGGAGAATCGGCTCGAAGTCCAAGATCCCCTGAGCTTCCAAGATCCCCTGAGCTTCTACGGCGAGCGCTTCGGCTCGCGGCTGCTCTGCGGCACGGCGCTGTTCTCGTCGCCGGCCGAGATGGCGGCGGCGGTGCGCGCCCGGCGCCGCGATCGTCACGGCGTCGCTGCGCCGCGAGTCCGGCGGGAGCCGCGCCGGCGAGGGCTTCTGGTCCTTGATCCGCGAGATGCAGGAGACCACGGAGGGCCTGCGCGTGCTGCCCAACACTGCCGGCTGCCGCACGGTGAAGGAGGCGGTGACGACCGCCGAGATGGGCCGCGAGGTGTTCGGCACGCCCTGGGTCAAGCTGGAGGTGATCGGCGAGGACGACACGCTGCAGCCCGACCTGTTCGGGCTCGTCGAGGCGGCCGGCATCCTGGCGCGCGACGGGTTCGCCGTGTTCCCGTACACTACGGAAGATCTGGTGGCCGCCGAGCGGCTGCTCGGCGTCGGTTGCGAGGTGCTGATGCCCTGGGGGGCGCCGATCGGCTCGGGCCGCGGCCTCAACAATCCTTATGGCTTGGCGTCGCTGCGCGCCCACTTCCCCGGCGTGCCGCTAGTGGTCGATGCTGGGATCGGCCTTCCCTCTCAGGCGGCGAGTGCGATGGAGATGGGCTACGACGCGGTGCTGCTCAACACCGCGATCGCCAAGGCGGTCGATCCGATAGGCATGGCGCGGGCCTTCGCGCTCGCCGTGGAGGCGGGGCGCGCCGCCTTCCTCGCCGGCGCGATGGAGCCGCGCGACATGGCCGCGCCCTCGACGCCGGTGATCGGGCGGGCGTTCACGTGATTGGGCGGGACCTTATGAGCGAGGCGGCCCTCCATCCCTTCTACCCCATCCTCGATTCCGCCGACTGGATCGAGCGGCTGTTGCCGCACGGCGTCCGGCTGGTGCAGCTGCGGGTCAAGGACAAGCCCGCCGACGTCGTGCGTGCCGAGATCGCGCGGGCGAAGCGGCTGTGCGATGACGCCGGCGCCACCTTGGTGGTCAACGACTTCTGGCGCGAGGCGATCGATCTCGGCTGCCGATGGCTGCACCTTGGCCAGGAGGACCTCGACGAGGCTGACCTTCCCGCGATCCGCCGCGCCGGCCTGCGCCTCGGCGTCTCTACCCACGACGAGGCGGAGCTGACGAGGGCTCTCGCGGTCGGGCCGGACTACGTCGCGCTGGGGCCGATCTACCCCACGCGGCTGAAGGCGATGCGCTTCGCGCCGCAGGGCCTGGAGCGGCTGCGCGTGTGGAAGGACCGCATCGGCGCGGTGCCGCTCGTCGGCATCGGCGGCGTCACGCTAGAGCGGGCGGAAGGCGTGCTCGCCGCCGGCGCCGACATCGCGGCGGTGGTCACCGACATCACGCTCGACGCCGACCCCGAGGCGCGGACGCGGGCCTGGGCGGGAAGGATGGGGGGCTGACCGCCGTCATTGCGAGCCGAAGGCGAAGCAATCCGGGGCCATCGGGCAATGTCTCGCGCGATGGTCGCAGACCCCGGGTTGCTTCGCTTTCGGCTCGCAATGAGCGTTCTTCACCCCTGCGACGCGTGCGCGGCGCGCGGCGCCCTTCACAAGGCGCAACGGCGAAGCTATAGGAGAGGCGCGCGACAACCCCGGTTTCGCGGGGCAGACGCGACGCGAGGTGCCGGTTTGACGGTTCACTTCCAGCCGACCGTTTCCCCGGAGGCCTGCCCGGCCCTGGTGCTCAACGCCGATTTCCGGCCGCTGAGCTACTACCCGCTGTCGCTGTGGGGCTGGCAGGACGCGATCAAGGCGGTCTTCCTCGATCGGGTCAACATCGTCTCGAACTACGACCGCTTCGTGCGCTCGCCGACCTTCGAGATGCAGCTGCCCTCCGTGGTCTCGCTGAAGACCTACATCCGCCCCTCGCGGCACCCGGCCTTCACCCGCTTCAACGTGTTCCTGCGCGACCGCTTCACCTGCCAGTACTGCGGCTGCCGCGACGAGCTGACGTTCGACCACGTGATCCCGCGCTCCAAGGGTGGCACCACCACCTGGGAGAACGTCGTCGCCGCCTGCTCGCCGTGCAACCTGCGCAAGGGCGACAAGCTTCCGCGCGATGTCGACATGGTCCCGGCGTCCGCGCCCTTCGCGCCCTCGATCAACGACCTCCACACCAACGGTCGCGCCTTCCCGCCGAACTACCTCCACGAGAGCTGGATGGACTACCTGTACTGGGACACCGAGCTGGAGCCGTAGGCGGGCTCGTTCGGCCGTCATTTGACCTCCCCCTCGATAAGGGGGTGCAGCCGCCACGCTCGACCGCGAGGAAGTGGCGCACGTCATCCCAGTCGATCATCGCGCGTCCTTGCCCTTCGACGGAGCGCGGCCTGCCTCGCGCTTCGCCGTCAGGCGATGATGTCGGGCGTCAGCTGGTCGTCGAGAAAGGTCATGCGGTCGCGCATGCCCAGCTTGCGCTTCTTCAGCCGCTGGATCTGCAGCCGGTCGGAGGACCCGAGCTGCGTCAGCGCCTCGATCGCCGCGTCGAGGTCGCGGTGCTCCTGTCGAAGGTGCTCCAGCTCGACGGTCCAGGCCTCACGATCGGCGTCGCTGATGGTTCGGGTCATGAAGCGGGGCCGACGGGGGGCGATCT
>CALMRL010000582.1:8004-8270 GCA_937873345.1 uncultured Beijerinckiaceae bacterium
CGCGGATCGGGCCGGCTTGGCAAGCCGAAGCACCACGACCGGACCGTGCGGGAGCCTTCCCCCATGCCGCCCGTTGCGCGACCGGCGCCCAGCTGCGAGCAAGCGACGAGGATCGAAGCGATGGCGAAGGGCCTCCTGGCCGGCAAGGTGGCGGTGGTGACGGGGGCGGCGCGCGGCATCGGCCGGGCAAGCGCCGTGGCGATGGCGCGCGAAGGCGCGGCCATCGTCGGCATCGACGTCGCCGGCCCGGTCTCGGCGCCGCTCGC
>CALMRL010000583.1 GCA_937873345.1 uncultured Beijerinckiaceae bacterium
GCCCTGCTGCGCGGCACGGGCGGCGACAACACCCACCTCCTCATCCTCGCCACCGGCGAGCGCGGTCTGTGCGGCGCCTTCAATGGTTCGATCACCAGGCTCTGCCGCGACGCCGCCTTCCGCCTCAAGCGCGAAGGCAAGCAGGTCAAGATCCTGTGCATTGGCAAGAAGGGCGCCGACATGTTGCGCCGGCAATTGGGCGAGCACATCATCGAGGTCGTCGAGATCACCGCGAAGCAGCTGCACTACGCGGTCGCCGAGCCGATCGGCGCCAAGGTGCTCGAGCTGTTCCGCCCCGGCGAATTCGACGTCGCCACCCTGTTCTTCTCGCGCTTCCAATCGGTGATCAGCCAAGTGCCGACCGCGCTGCAGCTGATCCCGCTGCCGCCGCCGGAGAAGAAGGACGGCGACGCCGTGGGCAAGGCGCCGGGCTCCGACGCGGTGTACGAGTACGAGCCCGACGAGGAGGCGATCCTCGATGCGCTGCTGCCGCGCAACATCTCCGTGCAGGTCTTCCGCGCGTTGCTGGAGAACGCCGCCTCCGAGCAGGGCGCGCGGATGAGCGCGATGGACAATGCGACGCGCAACGCCGGCGACATGATCAAGAAGCAGACGCTGCTCTACAACCGCTCGCGTCAGGCGCTGATCACCAAGGAACTGATCGAGATCATCTCGGGCGCCGAGGCGCTCTGAGCCTGCTCCAAGGATAGTGAAATGGCCGAAGCCCAGACCAACAAGCCCGTCGGACGCGTCACCCAAGTCATCGGCCCCGTGGTCGACGTCAAGTTCGACGGCCACCTGCCCGAGATCCTCAACGCGCTGGAAACCGAGAACAACGGCAACCGCCTCGTGCTGGAGGTCGCGATGCATCTTGGCGAGCACGCCGTGCGCTGCATCGCGATGGACGTCTCCGACGGCCTGACGCGCGGCCAGACCGTCACCGACACCGGCACGCCGATCCTGGTGCCGGTCGGCGAGCAGACGCTCGGGCGCATCCTCAACGTCATCGGCGAGCCGGTGGACGAGCTCGGGCCCGTCAACACGGAGGCGCGGCGCGCCATCCACCAGCCGGCGCCGCCCTACATCGACCAATCCACCGACAGCCAGATCCTGGTCACCGGCATCAAGGTCGTCGACCTGCTCGCCCCCTACGCCAAGGGCGGAAAAGTGGGCCTGTTCGGCGGCGCCGGAGTCGGCAAGACCGTGCTGATCATGGAGCTGATCAACAACATCGCGAAGACCCACGGCGGCTATTCCGTGTTCGCCGGCGTCGGCGAGCGCACCCGCGAGGGCAACGACCTGTACCACGAGATGATCGAGTCCAAGGTCAACGTCGACCCGCACGAGCACGGCGGCTCGGCCGAGGGGAGCAAGTGTGCGCTGGTCTACGGCCAGATGAACGAGCCGCCGGGCGCCCGCGCCCGGGTGGCGCTGACCGGGCTGACCATCGCCGAGGACTTCCGCGATAAGGGGCAGGACGTGCTGTTCTTCGTCGACAACATCTTCCGCTTCACGCAGGCCGGCTCGGAAGTGTCGGCGCTGCTCGGGCGCATCCCCTCGGCCGTGGGCTACCAGCCGACGCTCGCCACCGACATGGGCGCGCTGCAGGAGCGCATCACCACGACGACCAAGGGCTCGATCACCTCGGTGCAGGCGATCTACGTGCCGGCCGACGACCTGACCGACCCGGCGCCGGCCACCTCCTTCGCCCATCTCGACGCGACCACCGTGCTGTCGCGCTCGATCGCGGAGAAGGGCATCTACCCCGCCGTCGACCCGCTCGACTCGACGTCGCGCATGCTGTCGCCGCTGGTCGTCGGCGAGGAGCACTACGGCGTCGCCCGCCGGGTGCAGCAGACGCTGCAGCGCTACAAGTCGCTGCAGGACATCATCGCCATCCTCGGCATGGACGAGCTGTCGGAGGAGGACAAGCTCACCGTCGCTCGCGCCCGCAAGATCGAGCGCTTCTTCTCGCAGCCTTTCGACGTCGCCAAGGTGTTCACCGGCTCGGACGGCAAGCAGGTGAAGCTCGAGGACACGATCAAGGGCTTCAAGGGGCTGGTCGAAGGCAAGTACGACCACCTCCCCGAGGCTGCCTTCTACATGGTCGGCACCATCGAGGAGGCCGAGGAGAAGGCCCGCAAGCTGCAGGGCTGAGCAGCCGGTGCAGCCCCGCATCGCCCTGCTGCTGCTCGGCCTGGTCGTCGGCGGCCTCGTCGGCTACCTGACCCGGCCGGCGGCGACCGAGTTCCGGCTCGGCGGTGCCTCGCTGGAGGTGCAGGACACGAGCCGCACCGCCTCGCCCGACGCCGGTCTCACCACCGGCCAGGGTCGGCGCATCATGATCTTCACGGTCGCCGGCGGCGTCATCGGGCTGCTCGCCGGCCTTGCCTTCGACCGCCGCCGCTAATCAGGACCGCTCATCCATGGCCGCCTTCCCCTTCGAACTCGTCTCGCCCGAGCGCCTGCTGTTCTCCGGCGAGGTCGAGTCGGTGACGGCGCCCGGCATCGAGGGCGAGTTCACCGTCCTCAAGGACCATGCGCCCTTCATGACGACGCTGAAGCCCGGCTGGGTGCGCATCAGCGGCGGCGGCCGCGACGAGAAGCTGTTCGTGCGCGGCGGCTTCGCCGACGTCGCCCCTTCGGGCTTCACCATCCTCGCCGACCAGGCGCTGCCGGAGGCCGAGGTCGACGTCGGCCGCCTCGACGCCGACATCGCCGCCGCCGACAAGGGCGTCGAGGCGGCGGTCGGCGACGAGACGCGGCGCCTCGCCGCCGAGCATCGTGATCAGCTGCGCGAGTTCAAGGCCGCCAGCGGCAGGTAGGGCCCGCGCAAGCAGGGCCCGCGGAGGGGCGCCCCGTCCGGGGTGCCCTGCGCCGTCCGGCTCACACCTGCCGCACCTTCGGCTTCGACGGGTCGACCGCGTGGAAGGTGATCGGCCCCATCCCGCAGATCGCGATCGTCACCGGCTCGGGCTCGCCGGCCTTGACCCCGTCGTAGTGGCTGGTGCGGGCGACGCGGCGCACGAACGATCCCGCCGCCACCGGCACGGTCGAGGCCAGATCGAAGTCGTCGCCGCTCGTCGCCCACCACGTCCCCGAGACGACCACGCAGAGCCGATCGGTCTCGTAGAAGTGCGGCGCGCTCATCCAGCCGGGATACCAGCGCGTCAGGATGTCTTGTACACAAATGCACGGGTGGATGGCCGCCCTCCGGCTGAACGGAGAGAGTATGGACAAGATGCTGTTGGAGGTGCCCGATCACCTACGAGCCATCGCGGAGGCCTTCCGCCACTGTGTCCTGCGGGAGCCCTGTCCTCCCGATCTTGAGGAACTCCTTGTCTTTTCCGACGAACGCGAAGCGTTGTTATACCTGATGCACGAGGGGCTCGCGGGCGCCCTGAACGCCATAGACCGCGATATTGCGCATCGGAACGGCCAACTCGAGGCTTGGGAGGACGCCATGCGCTTCTTCGCGACCCAGGCGCACAACAACGTGATGCCGTTCTCGGCGGTACGGGACGGCGATGCCGTCTTGCGCATCTTCGAGGCGCGCGGATTCGACCGGTACGACGACGCCCTGTCTCTTGAGGAGGTCGAGGGCGAACTGCGGGCGACGAACGAGATCCTGCGCCGGCTGCGCAAGGCGAAAAATGCCGTCGTCGGCGCCTTCCCTCATATACCGCACCGCGCGGCGGACGATGAACGCAAGCGCGCGATGGCCGGCACCGGGCAGCCGAGTCTGCCGGTCGGCGAGGCGCCTTCCCCGATGGCCTGAGCCGAACGCTCGGCCTCCGCGATGGCCGACGCTGATCGACGTCCGGCTCAGGCTCAAATCTCGGGATGATCGGTATCGGACGGTCGGCGTCGCGAGGCATCGCGTGGGCGTCGGCGCTGCGCACGATCACTGATCGACGCGTCGCAGGCGGGGATCGCCGTCAAGGCAGCCTTTACCTCCTCCGACTATGGTCGATCGACGGGGAGGACGTCCGGAGGGACCATGCTGGACCATACGGCGCGCGCGAAGGTCAAGGCCTACTCGTACCTGCGCTTCTCGAGCCCGGAACAGGCCAAGGGCGCCAGCAAGGCCCGCCAGATCGAGGCCGCGGCCAGATGGGCGGCGGAACGCGACCTCGTGCTCGACGAGGAACTGCGCGACGAGGGCGTGTCGGCGTTCAAGGGCCGCAACCGCGCGCCCACGACGGCGCTCGGGGGCTTCCTCGCCCGCGTCGAAAGTGGCGAGGTGCCCTCCGGATCCTACTTGATCGTGGAGTCGCTCGATCGGTTGAGCCGCGAGCAGGTGGTCGACGCCCTCGAACTGTTCCTCGGGCTGACGCGCAAGGGGATCGTTATCGTCACCCTGACCGATGGCTACGAGTGGTCGCGCGAGACCCTGCGCGACAACCACCTGCAGCTCATCGTCTCCATCGTGATCATGTCGCGGGCCTACGAGGAGAGCGCCACCAAGAGCCATCGCGTAGGCGACGCCTGGAGCCGCAAGCGCGTCGCGGCGCGGGAGACCGGACAGGCGATGACCGCCGTCTGCCCCGCCTGGATCCGGCTCGTCGGCGGTCCGAGGACGGGACGGTACGAGCTGATCGAGGAGCGTGCCGCCATCGTCCGGGACATCTTCGCGGCGACCATCGCAGGGGATGGCCGTCGCACCATCGTCAAGCGTCTCAACACCGCCGGCATCGCGTGATGGGGGGAACGTGGCAGCAAGGGCAAGCGCTGGTACGACAGCTACATCCAGAACGTCGTGACGTCCCCGGCCACCTTCGGGCGGTGGGAGCGCGGCGAGGAGCGGATCGAGGGCTACTTCCCCGCCGTGGTCGACGAGGACACCTTCTGGCGCGCGAAGGCCGCGTCCGCCGAGCGCTTGGTCGGGCGGGGTCGTCCGACGCGCCGCTTCGCCAACCTGCTGCACGGCTTGGCCCGCTGCCACGCCTGCGACGGCACGATGGGCTACGTCGACAAGGGGACGAGGGACCGCCCCCGGCTGCGGTGCGTCAGCGCCTACTGCGGCGGCGGGTGCGGGAATCGCGCCACGGTGCCCTACGCCGGCATCGACTCCGTCATGGTCCACTGCTATGCGCATTTCGCCGACGCGGCGATGTTCGCCCTCGAAGAGGATGCGCGCGCGGCCGCCGCGGAGATCGAAGCCCTCGAGCATCGGCGGCGGGACGCGGCGCAGCGGCGCGCCCGCCTGATCGCGTTGGCCGAGGCCGGCGAGCCGATCCGGGCAATCCGCGCCCGGTTGGACGCCCTGGCGGTCGACATCGGCGAGCTCGATCGCGCGATCCGCGACGCCAATCTGCGGGCGGGTCGCGAGGCCGATCGCGCCGACGACATCGAGACGCGCATCGACATCGTCCACGGCCTCATCTTCGCGGACAACCAGGAGGAACGCGCACGCGGCAGGGCCAAGGTCAACGCCCGACTGCGCACGTTCCTGGACGCCGTCGTCGTCGTCGAAGGGCCTGTCCTGAGCTTCCGGTTCAAGCCCGAGTATTCCGACCTCACGGCGCACATGTCGTCGATCTACGGCGTTCACTCCGCGGACGGGTAGGCGGCCCGAAAGAGCTGCTTACTCGCCCCGCGTCATGGCGGGGGTGACGTCGCGGTTCCCATCCGCTGGACGGTGGCGGATCGAGGGGAGCGTCCTCATCGTCGACCGTCCGGGCGTCCGCCGCAACGAACCGGCTCCACCCGGGTCGGGCGGGATCGACGAGAGCCGGCGCGATCACGCCGTTCGACGAGGGCGAGAGCGCGCGCGAAGCGCCGCGGCGGGCGCCAGCCTTCCGGAGGAGGCGGTCCAGACGTGGGTGAAGACCTCCGTCGCAGCGGCGTCGAGCATGGCCTTCAGCCCCGGTCACCGCAGGCGGTCGGGAATCCGATCCGCCAAGTCGCCGGCGCGCCGAGCGTCACGATGGGCGATGGCGAGGAAGTTCCCACCATGACGCGTCGCGATCGACGCGCGTCCTGCTCGGCGGTGCCGAAGCGCGCGTAGGACCAGAACCAGCGGCTCCGCCGTCACGCCGCGGCGAGGGGATGCTCGGGAGGGACGTCCTTTACTGTTCCGCAACCATGGCGGCGATCATAGCCTCTCGTCTCTGATACCATTTAGATCAGTCTCGATTGTGCCCGCGGTGACGAGCGGAGCCGTGCGCATGACCGATGGACGAAGAACTTCCACGACGCCCGGGGCATCCGCCGTTCCCCATGCCGGGCGTGCTCCTCCCGGTGGGAGACGATGGGTTTCACGGAGACCATCGGGCCGGACGGTGGATCGCCACCACCACGGCGCCACCGCACCCGCGGGCGGCGGCGCGGGGAACGTGGCCGCGGCGGAGTTCGCGACGGCGTTGGCGGATTGGACGGCATGCCGAGCATTGGGACGTGCGCCCGAGGCTATCGAGAGAGCCGATTCGCCGGCGTGACGAGATCGGTCTTGAACAAGGCACAAGGTGCTTCACTACGAATATCAAAGTCGTCACCGATGACAGACTGTGCATATCTTCGTTGCTCTCGTTTGCAATATTTATAATGACGTAATATCGGATGGCTATCGCGCGATCGGCGCATCTACAGTTGCTGCGCGACCACAGGATGCGTGCCGCGCCTTGGATCATGCACCCGACGCTCGTGAGGTCGACGGACAGCCATCGTCCCGGCGACGGCCATTCTCGGGCAAAGGACAGTGCAAGCATGCGCCATCGCAAGCTGTGCATATCTTTTACGGCAACATTCACTTGCTCCTCGAGGATGTATTCGTTTACCATTGTTTAGTGAGCGCGTACTCTCGTGCAATACGATTAGGTATAGAGAAATGATTGACCGCAACATGAAGAAAGGCGGCGACGCGCCGCGGCCGGATGGCTTCGTCTGGGTCGCGGGCTACGCGAGGTCTTGCCACCACGATCCGCTTGCCGCCTCGATCGGGCGCCAGCGCGCGTCGATCGAAGCCTACGCCGCCCGCCAAGGCTGGGCCGTGGAGGCGATCTACGCCGACGTCTGCGCTTCGAGCGGGTCGCCCGCCGGACGCCCCGGCTGCGGGACGTTGCTGGCGGCCGCCCGGCGCCGCGAGTTCTCCGTGGTCGTGGTGGAGCGCGCCGATCGCTTCAGCCGCCAGCTCGCGGACCTGCTCCTGGTGTTCGACGAGCTGCGCTGTCAAACAGCATCGGAACGGGACCCTGGATCGGCGTGCAATCGGGACCCCT
Organism: uncultured Beijerinckiaceae bacterium; assembly: GCA_937873345.1. Classification (GTDB taxonomy): domain Bacteria; phylum Pseudomonadota; class Alphaproteobacteria; order Rhizobiales; family Beijerinckiaceae; genus RH-AL1. The sequence goes on from CALMRL010000583.1 coordinate 7,221, forward strand.
CA
>CALMRL010000584.1:0-1767 GCA_937873345.1 uncultured Beijerinckiaceae bacterium
ACCTTCGCGACGCCGCGCAGCTCCAGCCCTGGCCGAACCACCGCGGCGATGGGATCGCGGATGAACAGGAAGACGGTGGCCGTGCCGGAGCGCGGCCCTTCGTTGGAGACGGCGACGCGCACCGCGACCGGACGCCCCGGCGCCACCACCTCGCCGTCGACGCGCGGCTCGCCCAGCGTGAAGCGGGTGGTCGCCAGGCCGTGGCCGAAGGGGAACAGCAGCTCGTTCGCCACGTCGATGTACTTGCTGGTGAAATGGTCGTCGGGATCGAAGGTGCGGCCGTTCGGCGCCGCGCCGGCGTAGATCGGGATCTGCCCCATCGCGCGGGGCCAGCTCATCGCCAGCCGCGCGCTCGGCGCCGCGGCGCCGGAGACCACGTCGGCCAGCGCGTGGCCGGCCTCGTGGCCGAGCATCCAGGCGCAGACGAGGGCGCTCGCCCGCTCGGCGAGCCAGGGAATCACCGGCGGACGGCCGCAGAACACGATCGCGATCACCGGCGTGCCGGCGGCGAGCACGGCCTCGGCGAGGTCGCGCTGCCAGCCGGGAAGGTCGAGGTCGCTGCGGCTCGTCGCCTCGCCGTTCATCGTCGCGCCCTCGCCGACGCAGAGCACCACTAGGTCCGCGGCCTCCGCCAGCCCGACGGCCTCGGCGATGCCCCGGCCCGTTTCCTTCTGCCCGCCGCCGCGGATCGCCGCGCCGGCGCAATGGGTGATCGCAGCCTCGGGATAGGCCTCGCGCAACCCGGCGAGCACGCTGACGCAGGCCGCCGGGTCGCCCTTGGCGGCCCATGAGCCGGTCATCTCCCTCGCCGCATCGGCGAGCGGGCCGATCACGGCGATGCGCTGCCGCCCCGGCGCGACCGGCAGCGTGTCGCCCCTGTTGGTCAGCAGCACGATCGAGCGCCGCGCCGCCTCGCGCGCCAGCGGCCGATGGCTGCTGCGGCCCGCCGTCCGCCCCTTGGATCGGCAGCGGCGGTAGGGGTCGTCGAACAGGCCGAGCCGCTCCTTGAAGCGGAGCACGCGGCGCACGCTGCGGTCGATATCGGCCACCGTGCATAGCCCGCGCTCGACCGCGGCCGAGAGGTGGTCGACGTAGCTGTAGCCCATCATGTCGATGTCGCAGCCGGCGCGGATCGCCAGCGCCGCCGCCTCGGCGACGTCGGCTGCGACGCCGTGCCGGATCAGCTCGCGCACCGCGCCGTAGTCGGAGATCACCAGGCCGTCGAAGCCGGCACGGCCGCGCAGCCAGCCGTCGAGCAGCGTGGCGTTGCTCGTCATCGGCACGCCGTTGAGGGCGTTCAGCGAGGGCATGATCGTGGCGACGCCGGCCCGCACGGCCGCCGCGAAGGGCGGCAGGTAGACGTCGCGCACCGCCTGGCCCGAAACGTCGCTCGGCGCGTATTCGCGGCCGGCCAGCACGGCGCCGTAGCCGCAGAAGTGCTTGGCGCAGCCGGCGACCGCGTCGGGGGCCGCGAGTCCCGGCCCCTGCAGTCCGCGCGTCTTCGCCTCGGCGAAGCGCGAGGCCACCCAGGGGTCCTCGCCCGGCCCCTCGCAGCTGCGGCCCCAGCGCGGGTCGCGCGAGACGTCGACCGTCGGCGCGAAGGTGACGTCCTGCCCGTCCTCGGCCGCCTCGATCGCGGTCGCTCGCGCCGTGCGCTCCCACAGCGCGGGGTCGAAGGCGCAGGCCTCGCCGATCGGCAGGGGAAACAGGGTGCGGTGGCCGGGGATCGCGTCGAAGCCGCAGAACAGGGGGATGCCGAGCCGCGTC
>CALMRL010000584.1:1777-2179 GCA_937873345.1 uncultured Beijerinckiaceae bacterium
ACGGCGACGCGCTGCACGGCCGCCACCTCGGCGGCGCCGACGAGGTTGATGAGGGAGCCGACGCGGGCGTCGCGCACCTGCGGCGTGGCGTCGCCGGCGCCCGACGAGCCGGTGAGGGCCAGCCCCCAGGCCAGCATGTTGAGCTGCCCGGCCTTTTCGGCGAGCGTCATGCGGGCGATCAGCGCGTCGATGTCGTTCAAGGTGCGTCCCGCCGTGACGGAAGGCCGGATGCCGACCGTGCCGTGCGATTAAAGCTCGAACGACGCGAAAGGTGCCGTCGGTGGAAAGGAAGGCATGAGCGCAGCACGAGCCGACAAGCCCGCCGCCGGGCGGACCGGCGGGACGCCGCCCGCGGGGGAGGCGGTGGAGCGGCCGCTCGCCCTGCGCACCCAGCTCGCGACG
>CALMRL010000585.1 GCA_937873345.1 uncultured Beijerinckiaceae bacterium
GTCGCAACCCGGCGAGCCGGACCAGCCGCCGCCGAAGCCCTGGGCGGTGATCCTGGTCGGCTCGTTCAACAGGGCGGCGGTGCTGGCGGAATGGCAGTTGATCCGCGCCCGCCACGCCGAGACGCTCGGCCCCCTGCCCTTCGCGCTGCGCCGCCGTCGCTTTCCCGAGGCGCCGGCGCGCAAGTACGTGGTGCAGATCGAGGACGACAGCCGCGTCGCGAGCCAAGCGCTGTGCCGCAGGCTGGAACGCGACGGCGGCAACTGCGTGGTGCTGCGCAACTTTTTGCGCTGATATCGTCTATCGAGACGAGTGTTTAGCTCCCACGATGCCATCGGCCGCGCCGCACGTGCTGACCTTCCCTACCCCGCCCGACCTTACTCTACCTCAGCTAAGGCGAATGGCGCTTTCGCCCATATCGATGGCCTGATAGCGTGAAAGCATAGCGTAAGGCGACGAAGGCGGCGAGATCGCGCATGATCATATCAGCGCTTCGACGCCATTTCGGCAGACGAATGGTTGTCGCGGACGAGGCTATCGTCGACGCCGCTCAACCTGGATGCGGATCGGATGGCGAACGCATTCACAGGCTGTTCGATGCACCGTTCTACGCTGCAATCTACGAGGACGTGGTCCGCGCCGATATCGACCCCTTTGAACATTTCATGCAATATGGTTGGCGCGAAGGTCGCGATCCATCTCCACATTTCAATACGCTTTTCTATCGCGACATGCATCTCGCAGGTTCTCTTGAGAATCCTCTGATCCACTACATTGCGAGTGGCGAGGCGAGAGGTCTCAGCACGCAACCGCTTGAGGTCGACGACTTCCTGGCGATGCAGTGCGCTCTCTGCCGCGATCTATTTTCGGAGGTCGATTATCGACGTCGCGCCGGTTACGACGGCGAAAATGCCTTACAGCATTATCTCAGTATTGGGTGGAGAGAAAGCATTGCTCCCTCCGTGCTTTTCGAACCGGAAGAATACCTTTCGCATCACCGCTTCTTGAGCGGGCACGATATCAGTCCCTTGTACCACTACGCTTCCCAGCGCCGTGCGTGCGGCGTCGAGCCTCCATTACCATTCGACCTCCTCATCCCGCCGCCCGAAGATGCTCTGCGGCATCGTCTCGACGTTCCATTGGTGGCACTGCCACCGCCGAAGGTCATTGAGCTTGCTCCGATGCCGGACTTCATTCGTCAGCGGCTGACCCCGATCTGGAGCGGAGCGCATGCTGGCGGCCGACCGGTGTCGAGCTATCGTTTCGAGAACGTCTATGTCACCGGTGAAGGCCTCGTCTTCACCGCCGACGGCTGCCTTATCGAGATCACGCGATCAACGCATATCGACCGCTATATCCGCGAAGGGGCCTTGGCGGTCTCGGCGGCAAGGGCAACCGATTGCCCGACGATCGAAGCGGGTGTGCTGGCCGAGAACCGCGGCGCACGCAATTACGGCCACTTCATCCTGGAGATGCTGCCGCGCGCATGGTTCGCTCGCTCCCAACTCGATTGCCGGTGGCCGGCAATCATCCAGGGTCACGGCTCGCCGATCGAGCACGTCTCGCGCCAAGCTCTCCGGAGCATCGGCTACGCGCCGTCTGAAATCTTGTCGGTGGGACGCGATCCTGTCCTCGTCCGCGAGCTGCTCTTCGTCGACGGCCTCGCCGAACATCCGCTCTACCTCTCGCCCTTCGCCCTCCGCTGCTACGATGAGATCGCCGAAGGCATATCCGCGGGAACAACCGCCAAGGTCTTCGCATCGCGCGGTCGTGGCGCTACGCGAAATTTCGTTGATGAGCCGGCCGTCGCGACCGCTCTGGAGGCAGCGGGTTTCTCGATCATCGCGGCGGGAGACATGAGCTTCGAAGCGCAAGTCGCCCTCTACCGCGGTGCGGAGCACATTGTCGGCGTAAGCGGCGCCGCCCTGACGAACCTTCTGTTCTGCCGACCCGGCACGCGCGTCGACGTGTTCAGTCCAACGAGTGCATCCGAGGTGCTGTTCTGGCTGATCTCCGCACTGCGAGGTTTACGCTACCGCGAGATCCGTTGCGAAGAAGTCGGCTTAAAACGCGGTCACCTGCCTTGGGATCGCGATATCGCGATTTCCCCGGACGAGGTGCTGCGCCAAATCGCCTGGTCTGACTGAGCAGCATTGCTCGTAGGTTCGTAAGATGATTGTGCCGTACTACCGTGCTACCGCCACAGTTATCCCTTTTTGAAAAGATAATGTTACAGTAGAACGGATACCAACAATTAATTTCCCGATCGTGCTGACGCTATACGCAGAATTGTGCATCTACTGCTAGTAAAGATAATCAGTCAACGTCTCAGGAAGCCGATTGCGGTATGCAACGAGGCGCCTCACTCTGTCGGATCGCCGTAGCCGCCGACGCCGATCTCAAGCAGCGTGAAGGGATTGAAACCTATTGCGTCGAGATGGTCTACATAGTGGCCCTAGGATGATGGCTATTCCACTTGTCCGTTCCATACACCGTCGCGAGGTGAGCGAGTTCGTCCAACTGTATCGCAAGGCCCTACTGTCGATGTCTGCGCACCTGCGTCTCCACGGGCGCGGGCTTTCATCGCCTTGTTCGAGGCGGCGACGCAAAGCCATCGAGCTGCGTAGCTTCGACATTCGCTACCGCCGCGCAGGCGCAACACTTTGAAAAGATCGCGCCGCATCGAGTTTTCAGGCGTGCGACCGCCGCACGCTTGGTAAATGGCAAGGCCATCGCTCCTACTGCGCGAGCATGCCTCTTACAGCCCCATCTACGAAATCTTTCAACCCGCTCCGCCGCGATCGGTGAGCCATCTCAAACAAGCACGCGACGGACGCGCACCTGCGTTGAGGCTCTCGCACTCTCCTCCTATTGGCGGAGTTGACACCAACGGTTATGCTGCAGTGCAGCACCATTTGGTGCGCCGCAACGGAGATATCGCATGCTCGGCGTCCGCTACACGCCTCACCTCAGCCACTCGCTGGCTGTGCTCGTCCGCGTGGTCGCAGCAATGGCCTTCATCACCAGTGCTGTGCTGATCCCCGTCTCCCTCGCCGGTATCGCCCTACACCACACCGGCGCGCAGACCGCGCTGACGCGTGTCGTCATCGCGCTTGGCCTGACGCTGCTGACCTTCCTCGCCGCCCGCCGCCTCGACCCGCTGCGGCGCTGACGCGATCTACTTTGTTGGAGTAGGCGCGCCGATGGCGGGCGGCTACTTCGCCGTCGACTGATCGACGTAGAGTTTGCCGCCTTTCTCCAGGAACTCGGCGCTCTTGTGCGCCATGCCCTCTTCTGCTGCCTGCTTCACAGCCTCCATGCTCAGCACCTCGGCGCGAATGTCCTGGGTGATCTTCATCGAGCAGAATTGCGGTCCGCACATCGAGCAGAAGTGCGCTACCTTGTGCGCGTCCTTGGGCAGCGTCTCGTCGTGGAAGCGGCGCGCGGTGTCGGGGTCCAGTCCCAGGTTGAACTGATCCTCCCAACGGAACTCGAAGCGGGCGCGGGATAGCGCGTCGTCGCGCAGCTGCGCCGCCGGGTGGCCCTTGGCAAGGTCGCCGGCGTGTGCCGCGATGCGATAGGTGATGACGCCGGTCTTGACGTCGTCGCGGTCGGGCAGTCCCAGGTGCTCTTTCGGCGTGACGTAGCAGAGCATGGCGCAGCCGAACCAGCCGATCATCGCTGCGCCGATGCCCGATGTGATGTGGTCGTAGCCCGGCGCGATGTCGGTGGTCAGCGGGCCGAGCGTGTAGAAGGGCGCCTCGTGGCACTCGGCGAGTTGCTTCTCCATATTGACCTTGATCTTGTGCAGCGGCACATGGCCGGGGCCCTCAATCATCACTTGGCAGCCTTTCTGCCAAGCGACCTTCGTCAACTCCCCCAAAGTCTCCAGCTCGGCGAACTGCGCGCGGTCGTTGGCGTCGGCGATCGAGCCGGGGCGCAGACCGTCGCCGAGGCTGAAGGATACGTCGTAGGCGCGGCAGATGTCGCAGATTTCGTCGAAGCGCTCGTAAAGGAAGCTTTCCTTGTGGTGCGCCAGGCACCAGCGCGCCATGATCGATCCGCCGCGGCTGACGATGCCGGTGGTGCGCTTGGCGGTGAGGGGCACCCACGGCAGTCGCACGCCGGCGTGGATGGTGAAGTAGTCGACGCCCTGCTCGGCCTGCTCGATCAGCGTGTCGCGGAACACTTCCCAGGTCAGCTTGACGGGATCGCCGTTGACCTTCTCCAGCGCCTGATAGATCGGCACCGTGCCGATCGGCACCGGCGAGTTGCGCATGATCCAGTCGCGGATGTTGTGGATGTTGCGGCCGGTCGAGAGGTCCATCACCGTGTCGGCGCCCCAGCGGATCGACCACACCAGCTTCTCGACCTCCTCCGCCACCGAGGAGGTGACGGCGGAGTTGCCGATGTTGGCGTTGACCTTCACCAGGAAATTCCGGCCGATGATCATCGGCTCCAGTTCGGGGTGGTTGATGTTGGCCGGGATGATCGCGCGGCCGCGCGCGATCTCGTCGCGCACGAACTCCGGCGTGACAAAGGTCGGGATTTCGGCCCCGAAACTCTCGCCGTCGGCGAGCGCCGCCTCGGCTCCGGCGAGTGCCTGCTGGCGTCCCAGGTTCTCGCGGTGGGCGACGTAGGTCATCTCCTCGGTGACGATCCCGGCGCGGGCGAATTCGTACTGCGTCACCATCTGGCCGACCCGACCGCGCCGCGGCGCCGTTACCGCCGGACAGGCCGGCACGAGGCGGTCGGCGCCGACGTTGCCGTTGTCTTCCGGCTTCACCGCTCGGCCGTCGTAAAGATCGTAGCCGCGCGAGGCGATCCATGGCCGGGCGTGCGGCAGCCCGGCGGACAGATCGACTTGGAAGCCGGTCTCGGTGTAGGGGCCGGACGCGTCGTACACTCGCACCGGTGGCTCGTTGGCGGACGGGTGCAGGGCGATCTCGCGAAACGGCACGGCGATATCGGGCTGGGTCTCGACGCGATGATACACCTTGGCCGAGCCTGGCAGCGGCCCTGTCGTGACGCTCGAGGGCACCATCGTGTCGGGCTTCGGCTGATAATTCATCGCTATCCTCCGGTGCGGAGAGCGCGGGTGGCGCTGCCGGAGGATCACGCGCTCAGACGCGTCCGCGACGGCCGGTCCCTGCGCTGGCATTACCCAGGTTCAGGTTCGAAGGGTATGATCTCAGCCGCCGGGCACGATGACCAAGCAGCACCCCTGTGGCGTTGGTAGACGCTAGCGGCCCCGCGGCCGAAGTGCAACAGCCGATCTCGAACGGTCCCTCCGATCGATGGTCGGAACGGCGATAGGGAGTGCGCGATACGCATCGCTCGCGGCCGAGAGTTTCCCGCCGGCACCGGGTCGGTCCCACCACCGGCGCGGTGACGCCCTCGGGATGAAGGGGTTCCAGGCCGACCCAGCTCGACATCGCACGGGGCGACGGATCGGCCCTTCGTCGGCACCCGGCACCAAATCGCGGCGCCCGCGTTCGCAGCCTGCCGACGTCGCCTACCGCGACGAAGTGTGGTCGGGAGAGGCAGCCATGGGGCTCATCAGCAACAGCAAGGACGGGATACCGAGCACCCGCAACATCTCGGCCTTCTTCGCGACGCGCCCTGCCGCGGACGCGGCGCGCGCCGAGCTGGTCGCCGCCGGCCTGTCCTTCGAGGCGGTGAAGATCACCGACGGGCGCGGCACGGTCACCGGCCGCTCGACCGAGGCCGAACCATCGGCCGGCGGCTTCATCGACACGGTGAAAAACGCCTTCGCGCAGGATCAACCGAGCCATGACGCCGAGCAGTCGAGAGCCGGCCACGTGCTGACGGCCCACGTCCCGAACGAGCTGTGTGAGCGAATGGAGGAGATCATCGGCCGCAAAGGGGAGATCAGCGAACAGGCCTGAGGCCTTGGCCGGTCGGCTCCGCTTGCGCTAAGCACGGTCCGACGGGTCTCGGCAGGCGTCGGGACGGGAGCGCGATGTTGTTGGGCATCGGGGGCAAGGACGAGCAGGTCGTGGAAGGGGGTTTCGGCGACCCCTTCGCCGCTGCGGTTCGCGCCTCGCGCATGTCGATGATCCTCACCGACCCGCACCAGCGTGACAACCCGATCGTATTCACCAACGACGCCTTCCTGGCGCTGACCGGCTACACCTCCGCCGAGGTCCTCGGCCACAACTGCCGCTTCCTGCAGGGGCTAAAAACCGATCTCCTGGCGGTGCGCGCGATCCAGAAAGCCGTTGCCGAACGACGCGAGATCGCCGTCGACATCTTGAACTATCGCAAGGACGGCGCGCCGTTCTGGAATGGACTCTTCATCAGCCCGGTCTTCGATGGCGCGGGCGAGCTGCGCCATTACTTCGCTGCCCAGCTCGACATCGGCGATCGCGTCGAAGCGCAGCACCTCGTCGCCAGCCAGCAGGAGGGGCTCGAGCGCGAGGTCGCCCGGCGCACCGACGAACTGCGCGATGCCCTCGAAACACAGACCATGCTGGTGCACGAGGTCGACCATCGGGTGAAGAACAACATCCAGATGATCTCGGCGCTGATCGGCATGCAGGCGATGTCGATCGGGGACCTTCAGGCGCGAGCCGCCATGAGCTCGCTGCTGCAGCGTGTCGAGGCGATGGGCACCGTGCATCGACGCTTGTACCAGGCGGAGGACGTCCGGCAATTCGATCTCGCCGACTTCACGCGCGACATCGTGCACGACCTGATGAAGTCGTCGGGGCGCGACGACATCAAGGTGCGGCTCGACCTCGAGTCCGTGCGCATCCCCTCGCAGCTGGCCTCGCCCCACGCCCTGATGCTGAACGAGCTGATCGTCAACGCCCTCAAGCACGCCTTCCCCGCCGGGCGGCCGGGGCGTCTCGCGGTGGCCATCGCCCGCGACGAGGAGGCGGGGCAGCTGCGTCTTACGGTCGCCGACGATGGTGCGGGCATGGCCGAGGCCGGCAGAGGCTTCGGCACCCGGTTGATCCGCACATTGGCGCGGCAACTCGCGGCCGAGATCACCTGGCGCACGGCTGATCCCGGCACGATCGTCGAGCTGCGATCACCGTTGCGCCACCCCGAACGCGGAGGCTTCGATGGCTGAGGCCCTGCGCGTGCTAATCGTCGAGGACGAGGCTCTGCTGATGATGCAGCTCGAGGCGATCGTCGAAGCGGAGTGCCACGACGTCGTCGGCACGGCAATGACATCGGGCGAGGCGATCACGCTGGCGCGCATGGTGGCGCCGGACCTCGCCTTCATTGACCTTCACCTGCTCGACGGCCCGACCGGGCCCGACATCGCCCGTTTCTTGTGCGGATCGGGGAAGACGTTGGTGGTCTTCGTC
>CALMRL010000586.1 GCA_937873345.1 uncultured Beijerinckiaceae bacterium
TCGCTAGCGGAATATTGTGGAAGATTGCTGTAACATGTAAATTCCCGGAGCGAAACACGTAAGATTTTGAAAATTTATTGCGCTTCTTGGCAGTTCAGCATGGAAGAACACCGAGCGCGGCAAAAGAAATTGAAGAGCTCTATAATGATGCTGGAAAGCAGATGCTAAAAGCTGGATTGGAGACAGAAGGCAATAAGGAGCTTCTGGAAGCCCTGCCCCGCCTACGGATTACTTTGAACCACGCGCCGCTTCATAATGTTAGAGAATTTTCTCGCCTCGCAGCTTTATGGGTTGATTTACATTTTGGTCCAATCAGAGCGCATCCGCACCAAGATTTTGTTCTCGGCGATGACCCAATTATTATTTCAAATCGATTTATTATTAAAGAAAATGGGAACCCTCTCTGTGGATTTGCTTCGAGAGGTCTAATTATACTTCTACCGATTGATCCGTCCGCGACGCTCTGCGCCTATGATGGCGACGTCTATCGCCCGTTAGCAAATAGCCATATAAGCTTAAAGGAAACAATTGCGTATAATGCGATGCAAATTGCCTGCGCCGAACAAAACTTCTATTTTAAAGAGCAGAGCAGAGTTCAAGAAACGCTAGACATGGCAAATGGCATGGTCCGTTTCAATCGATATCAACCGCCAGCGCAGTTTACATTTCGCGAAGAAGAGACAGGGAGGCGTGGCTTGATGTTACACACAGAGAGAAGAGCCCCGCGTATCAGCCCGGATATTAAGAGCTTCCTCGTTAAATTTAGTATCAGGAGGCGAGGTATTTTGGCTAAGTCAGATCAGGTCCGCAATAGATTTCTTGCCGATCTTGTCAAAAGTGAACTGATGCGTTCCGATGATGAAGCATCATAGGCACCTTCTCGGCGAAAGATGCTTCTTATCAGCGTGTTAAAGAAATTCGGCATAAAAGACTTCATCCAAGCACGATCCTACTGCTCACTATCTTGCCCGCCGACCACGCGTAGCCGCACCATGGCCGGCGGCAGGTTCGGGGGCGGCCCGCCGCGTCGCTCAAGGTCGGTGAAGCGGATGCCGCAATTCGCCACGTACTTCCGCGCCTTGCGGTCGGGCCGCATCTGCGGGCAGTCATAGGCGATCTGCCCGAGCACGGCTTCAAGCTCCATCTCGGGGCCGACTTGAGCGGCGAGGCGCGCGAGGCGGTACTGCCCCTTCCGAGCGCAGATGGCGCAGTCGAAGCGGACGATGATCCAGGGATAATCGGACAAGCGCACGCTGATGGCGGTCTAGCTGCCGCTCGGCCGCCGGAGCTTGCCGCGGACGTAGCCACCTGACACGGCCGCCTCGATCCTGGCGACCTCGGCCTTCAGCGAAGCGACTTCCCGCTCCGTCACGTCGAGCGTCAAAAGAAGGGCTCGCACGGCTGCGCGCGGATCGCCATCGCACGCCGCGATGGCTTCATCGACGGCGGCTTCAAGCGCCTCGGTCGGGTCCGGCGCCGTCGCATCCTCAGCCATGCTCGCCTCCATCCACTTGTTCACTCTATGTTCTAGGGTGATTCGCATCGCTGGCGAAAGGCTTGCGACCGGCGTCGTGATCTTCGAAGGTTCGTCGCGCCGGAGGCGGATTTGCGACGAGCCCGCTACATCATCCGCGACGTCGCCACGAAAGGCGTCGAGCATATGGATTGGCGAGACGAGCTTCCCGACACGCTGGCGGCGCTCGCCTAGCTGTGGATCGACCGCCGCCGCGACGTTCTCGAAGTTCAGGAATATCCTTCGCGGATCGGACGGGGCGACCGTGCGCCGGTTCGGCTCGTCGACATTCCACGGGCATCCTGCGGACGTCTGCCCTATGAGGCAGATTCGTCTAGTTAGCGATCCTTCTGCGCCATGCACGAAGCGCAGCCGACCCGAGCAAGCTATGCTTCCCATGAGCTTCCCAATCGCATCGGCTGGGAAGCAGCCAGTCAGCTAAGTCATTGATTTTATTGGTGCCGCAAGAGGGATTCGAACCCCCGACCCCGTCATTACGAATGACGTGCTCTACCAGCTGAGCTATTGCGGCTTGCAGTAGGGGTCTTAGCC
>CALMRL010000587.1 GCA_937873345.1 uncultured Beijerinckiaceae bacterium
CCCGCCGCCAGATGCCAAGCCCTACGACCCGCAGCTGATGCGCCTCGCCGAAATCCTCGGGGCCCTGACCTATCTCGGCTCGCTGTGCGGCGAGAAGAATGCCGACGAATGGCGCCAGCGCATGCAGGCCCTGCTCGACGCGGAAGGGCAGCCGGCGCAGCGCCGTGACCGCCTCGCCGGCGCCTACAACGAAGGGCTGCAGGGCTACGAGCGCTCCTATCGGTCCTGCACCGGCAACGCCCGCGCCGTGATCGCCCGCTTCCTCGCCGAAGGCTCGCGGCTCGCTCAGGATGTCGAGAACCGCTTTCGGGCGAGTTGACCGGCAGCCGCCTTTCGCTTTCCTTGATTCGTGTCATCGGGCGGCATGCCCCTCAGCTTTGAGCGTCCATCCAATCCATGAACGTCATCGACTCGATCCGCCGCCAGCTGACGCCGGTGCACCCAGACGGCTACAAGTTCATCGCCATCTTCGCCGTGGCAACCGTGGTGCTGGCCTGGGTTTGGCAGCCGCTCGGCTGGATCGGAGCGGTGCTGACCTGCTGGTGCATCTACTTCTTCCGCGACCCCGTGCGGCAGACGCCGGTCGGCCGCGAGCTCGTGGTGTCGCCGGCCGATGGCATCATCTCGTCGCTCGGCCTGTTCACGCCGCCGCCGGAACTCGGGCTCGGCGCCGAGCCGATGCAGCGCATCTCGGTGTTCATGTCGGTGTTCGACTGCCACGTGAACCGCATGCCGGTAGCGGGACGGATCAGCCGCATCGCCTACAAGCCGGGCCTGTTCGTCAATGCGGACCTCGACAAGGCGAGCGAGCACAACGAGCGCAACGGCCTGACCATCGATGGCGAGTTCGGCCGCTTCGGCGTGGTGCAGATCGCAGGGCTGGTCGCGCGCCGCATCATCTGCTTCAACAAGCAGGGCGACGCGCTCGGTGCGGGCCAGCGCTTCGGCCTGATCCGCTTCGGCTCGCGGGTCGACGTCTACTGCCCGGCGGGCGGGCGTCCGCTGGTGACGCTCGGCTCCAAGGCGCTCGCCGGAGAGACCGTGCTGGCGGAATACGAGGCCGGCGGCGAGGTCAGGGTGTTCCGCGCGGAGTGATCGGGGCGGAATGAGCCGTGTAGGTCCCGGAGGAGATGGGACGGCCGTGGGACATTACCTGCCGATCACGGCTAACCGGCAGGCCACGGCATCTCTGCCATACCGGGGCTCGCGCCCCGGCCGGTGGCGATCTCAGTAGCGTGCGCGGACCAGGGTGCCGCCGCACTGCGTCTCGAGCTGCGAGTACAGGTCGATGTTGTTATAGATGAAGCCGCCGGACTTGATCGGCAGCACGGGCGGAACGATGTGCATCACGTAGCCGAGGCCGAACTCGGTCGGGTTCAGCGCCTTCCAGGCGCCATCGGGAAGCTTGGCGTAATTCTCGCACACGATCGAGCTGTAGGTCGTTGCCGGCCCCAGCTGCGCGACGACGGGCGGGAAGACCACGCCGACAGGCGCCGCACGCGGAGCGGGTGCGACAGCGAGATCGGCCGCGCAGGCCGTGCCGGCTGCACCGGCGAGGCCAAGCAGCGACAGCGAGAACAGCAACTTCTTCATGACCTGGATCCCCTCAGCGACCTACGTTCGATCGACGCCCGCACGGTTCCTTGACCATGCGGATGAGAACTGGCGATCAAGCATAATTCGAACGTATTATCGCCCAGATGCCCGTCGCGGCGATCTCCCGTCAATGCACAGATGACGCTGTTCCGCAGGAACTGGTCGGCAGAGCTGACGTTTCCAAAGCGCAGTTGCCAATTAGTCGCGTGGGGCAGGATATGTCGTTTTCGATGAGGTCGAGGGTCGTCGGCGCCGCGATGATCCTGGGGAGCGTGGCGATCGCGGCTCCTGCTGCCGCGCAGGTCGCTTATCAGCCGTTCCACCCGATCGCGCCGACACCTTACGGTTATCCCGTCCCATACGGTTTCCTGCAGCCTGACGAGGTTCTGGGCACCAGCCCCTCGTTCGAGATCAATTCCGGAGCCTATGGTCGTTATCCCGCTGTGCGCGTCGTCCGTCGCTGCCAGTACCCCGATGGCTGGAACGAGACCGATTTCGTCCGCGACGTGAACGGCACCCCCAACGGCATCGACCACACCTGTCCTGCCGCCGGTCCAGGCTCGCGCCGCGTCGCTTACTGATGATGTCGTGGAGGAACGTCTCGGTGGCGATGACGGTGTTGGCGCTGAGCGTCGCGACGGCGTCCGGTGCGGCTGCCGCGAAGCATCGCCGTCACCACTATCGTCTCACAAACGCGTCCGCAGAAGCGATGCCGCTCGCCGCAGCGCCTCCCTTGGCGCAAGATCGCGCGGCCTATAGGTCCGGATTCGCATTCGGACTGTTCGATCTCGGCATCAGCGGCACGCCGACAGCTGTCAGCCCTTACGCGGGAGCCGGCTACGTCAGCCGACGCTACGATGGCCCGGGCTTCGGCTATCCCGGCTACTGATCGGGCTCGATCCGCGCCAATCGGTCGAGCGCGCCCTGCAGGATGTAGGCCGCTGCGAGTTGGTCGACCACCGCGGCGCGTTTGGCGCGCGACACGTCGTTGTCGATCAGGCTGCGCGTCACGGCGACAGTGGACAGTCGCTCGTCCCATGCCACGAACGGAAGGGGCGTGAGCTTGGCCATGTTGCGGATGAAGGCGCGCGTCGACTGGACGCGCGCACCTTCCGTGCCGTCCATGTTGAGCGGCCATCCGATCACGAAGGCCGCGGCGCCGAGGCGCGTCGCCTCTGCGATCACGGCGGCAGCATCCGTCGTGAAGCGCGTGCGTCGGACCGTGGTCACAGCGCCGGCGAAGCGGCGCTCGATGTCGGACACGGCGATGCCGATCGTCTTGGTGCCGAGATCGAGGCCGAGGAGCGCGTCGTGTCGTCGAAGCCGCCCGTGCAGTTGCGCCAGCTCGATGATGTTGCTCGCCATCCTTCGCGTCCCGAGCCCGTCGCGCCCTCAAGGCGGCATCCTTTTCGCCTGAACCGCGGACGACGCAAGAGGCGCGCGGCGATGACAGCGCGACGGCGATGCGCTACAGCGCCCACCTTGATGAGCCGGGGAGCCCCATGTCCGTCGATCAGGCCACCGTGCGCCGCATCGCCCGGCTCGCGCGCATCCGCGTCCGCGACGACGAGGTCGCCGGGCTGCAGGGCGAGCTGAACGCCATCCTCAGCTTCGTCGAGCGGCTGGGCGAAGTCGATGTCGACGGCATCGAGCCGATGACGGCGGTGACGCCGCGTCCGATGACGCCGCGCCGCGACGTGGTCGACGATGGCGGCATCGCATCCGCCGTCACCGCCAACGCGCCTGCGACGGAGGACCATTTCTTCACCGTGCCCAAGGTGATCGAGTGATCTCCGGGCCGAGGCCCCCGAGTCTGAGGACCTTCCGACCTTGTCCGACCTGACCGCCCTTAGTCTCGCCGCCGCCCGCGACGGCCTGCGGGCCAAGCGCTTCTCAGCCCTGGAACTGAACGAGGCCTCGATCACCGCGGTCGCGGCGGCGAAGCCCTTGAACTGCTTCATCACCGAAACGCCGGATCACGCCCGCCGCGCCGCCCGCGTCGCCGACGAGCGGCTCGGCCGCGGCGAGGCGCGACCGCTGGAGGGCATCCCGCTCGGCATCAAGGACCTGTACTGCACCCTGGGGGTGCAGACCACCGCCGCGAGCCGCATCCTGCAGGGCTTCGAGCCGCCCTACGAGTCGACCGTTTCCGCCAATCTCTGGCGCGACGGCGCGACGATGCTCGGCAAGCTCAACCTCGACGAGTTCGCGATGGGCTCGTCGAACGAAACCTCGTTCTTCGGCCCGGTCGTCTCGCCCTGGCGCCGCCGCGAGGGCGATGAGCTGTCGGAAGCGGCGATCGTGCCCGGCGGCTCATCGGGCGGCTCGGCGGCGGCGGTGGCGGCGCGGTTGTGCTTCGGCGCCACCGCGACTGACACCGGCGGCTCGATCCGCCAGCCCGCCGCCTTCACCGGCACGGTGGGCATCAAGCCGACCTATGGCCGCTGCTCGCGCTGGGGCATCGTCGCCTTCGCCTCCTCGCTCGACCAGGCCGGGCCGATCGCCCGCGACGTGCGCGACTGCGCGATCCTCTTGCGCTCGATGGCCGGCCACGACCCGAAGGACACCACCTCGGTCGATCTGCCCGTGCCGGACTACGAGGCGGCGGTCGGCGCCTCGATGAAGGGCCGCGTCATCGGCATTCCGAGCGAGTACCGGATGGACGGCATGTCCGCAGAGGTCGAGGCGCTGTGGGAGCGAGGCATCGCGTGGATGCGCGACGCCGGCGCCGACATCCGCGAGATCAGCCTGCCTCACACCCGGTATGCGCTCGCCGCCTACTACATCGTGGCGCCGGCCGAAGCCTCGTCCAATCTCGCCCGCTACGACGGCGTGCGCTACGGCCTGCGCGTGCCGGCGCGCGACGTCGTCGACATGTACGAGGAGACGCGCGCGGCCGGCTTCGGTCGCGAGGTGCGCCGGCGCATCATGGTCGGCACCTACGTGCTCTCGGCCGGGTACTACGACGCATACTACGTCCGCGCCCAGAAGATCAGGACGCTGATCAAGCGCGACTTCGAGAACGCCTTCGCCGCCGGCGTCGATGCGATCCTCACCCCCGCGACACCGACCGCCGCCTTCGCCGCCGGCGAGAAGGGGTCGGGCGACCCGATCGAGATGTACCTCAACGACGTCTTCACCGTGACCGTGAACATGGCCGGCCTGCCCGGCATCGCCGTGCCGGCCGGCGTCTCGGCGAACGGCCTGCCGCTCGGCCTGCAGCTGATCGGCCGCGCCTTCGACGAGGCGACGCTGTTCACCGCCGCCGCCGCGATCGAGGCGGCCGCGCCGAAGGTGGAGCTGCCGGCGCGGTGGTGGTGAGGGGCGTCGCGTCAGCCGACGAGCGATCCATGCACACGTCCGAGGACGACCTCATCGCCCGCCATTTCACCCCGCTCGCCGGTGCCGGTGGCCTAGGCTTGCGCGACGACGCCGCGCTCGCCACGCCGCGGCCCGGCTACGACCTCGTCGTTTCCAAGGACATGCTGGTCGCCGGCCGGCACTTCTTTCCCGACGACCCCGCCGGCGCGATCGCCGCCAAGGCGCTGCGGGTCAACCTCAGCGATCTCGCCGCCAAGGGGGCCGAGCCGCTCGGCTTCCTTCTCGGCCTCGGCCTGCCCGACGGCTGGAGCGAGGACTGGCTCGCCGCCTTCTGCGCCGGCTTGGGTAAGGACGCGGCCGCCCATGCCTGCCCCCTGCTCGGCGGCGATACCGTCGGCACGCCGGGGCCGCTGACCCTCTCCGTGACGATCTTCGGCGAGGTGCCGGCCGGGCGGATGGTGCCACGCACGGGCGTCGGGATCGACGATCGCCTCTACGTGTCCGGCACCATCGGCGACGCGGCACTCGGCTTGGCCCTGCGTCTAGGACGCGAAAACGGTCATGGCTGGAGCGCGCGACTCGGCGGGACGGAGCGAGCCGCGCTGCTCGATCGCTACCTCTACCCTCAGCCGCGCCTGGGGCTTCGCGACGCCCTGCGCGCCCATGCGCGCGCGGCGATGGACGTCTCGGACGGGCTCGTCGGCGATCTCGCCAAGATGCTGCGGCTGGAGGGGCTCGGCGCCTCGCTGTCGCTCGCCGACGTGCCCTTCTCGCCGGCCGCGCGGGATCGAGCGCCAGGGCC